>NZ_JBLTJC010000002.1:0-100175 GCF_048158785.1 Streptomyces colwelliae
AGACCGGGTGCCTTGGCCTTCTTGGCGAGGGCGAGGATGCCGTTCGCCTGGAAGTCGGCATCGGTGCGGATGTGCGCGGGGTCGATGCCCGCCTCGGTGAGGGCCTGCCGCATGTCGGTCATGAAGGGCGCGGGACCGCAGATGTAGGCGGTCGCGTCGGCCGGGACCGACAGCGCGAGCAGCCCGTCCTTCGTGAGGCGTCCCGGGGAGGCGTGGGCGCGCTGCCGTTCCTCGGGTGTGGCCGCGCTGTAGAACACGTGCTCGTGCGCGTACGGCAGCGAGGTGAGCAGGTCGTGTGCCTCGGCCGCGAGGGGGTGTTCCCGGGGACCGCGGGCACCGTGGATCCACCACACCTCACGCTTGCTGCCCTGCTCGGCGAGCTCGTGCAGCATGGACAGCACCGGCGTGAGACCGATGCCGGCGGAGACGAGGAGCACCGGTCCGCTGCCCTCGTCGTACACGAACTCCCCACGGGGCGCGGCGACTTCGAGGACGGTGCCCGGTCGTAGCCGCGTGGTCAGGTAGCCGCTCGCGGTGCCGTGGGGCTCGTGTTTGACGCTGATCCGGTAGCTGCCGGCGTCGGGTGCCGCGGACAGCGAGTAGCTGCGCACCGGGGCGGGACCGGTCGTGGCGGGGATGCGCAGGGTCAGGTACTGGCCCGCGCGGGCGGCCGGGAGCGGGGCGTCGTCCGGGGCGGTGAGCCGGATCGAGGTGACCGTCGTGCTCTCGGGGACCACGTCCGTCACCCGCAGCGCGCGGAAACCGTCCCAGGCCGGGCGGGCGGCGGCGGTCGCCGAACCGTCGGCCGCGGCGAGCAGCTCACGGAACGACCCCTGCCAGCCGGGGCTCAGCGCGGGCACGTCCAGGGCGAGCCGCAGTTTGGCCGGGTCGCGTCCGGGGAGGTAGAGCAGCGCGTCGGTGTCGGCGACGCTCAGCGCGCCCGGACCGGTCCTGGTCCGTACGATCCGGTCGCCGGCCTGCACCCGCCCCTCCCGCACGACCCGCATGTAGAACCCGGGCCGGTGATGGCTCACCAGCAGCGCGGCCAGCTCGGGTTCGCCGAAGCGCATACCGACGCGGTAGCAGGTGACACGCGGCTGGGTGACCTCGAACTCGGCCTCGCCGATGCGGTACCGGTCGCCGATGCACACCTCGTCGTCGAGTAGACCGTCCACGGTGAGGTTCTCGCCGAACTGGCCGTAGCCGAGGTCGTCGCGGCCGAAGTGCCGCTGCCAGTGCCGGTACGACTGGATCTGGTAGACGAGCACGGCCCGCTGCTCACCGCCGTGACCCGCGGTGTCGCCCTGGCCGTCGCCGTCGATGTTGAGCCGGCGGACCATCGCCGGACCGACCACCGGGTACTTCCACACACCCGTGTAGACGTTCTTGCCCTGCCAGGGAACGTCCTTCGGCATACCGACATTCACCGACAGGAGGGTGGGCATCGGAGCGCTCCTTCCCACGGGGACGACCGGGTTCGATCGCGCCGGCCGGGGCCCCGAGACGGCAGTCGTCTCCTCCCATACTGAGGGTGCGGCCTCCGCCGTGCGAGACCGCACCCTGTATGTGCCGAACTGGATGTACCGGCTAGTTCGGTGCCGTGATCCGGAGCCTGATCGTGCGGGCCTCGGGGCGCAGCGCGAACTCGGGCCACACGTCCGGACCGCAGGCCCGGGAGCCGAGCCCGTGCTGGGCGGCGTCGACGAACAGACGGCTCGTCGTCGATTCCGGCAGCTCGAAGGGGTGTCCGGCCTTGGCGATCTCCTGCGGGGTGTGACGGCTGAGTGTGAAACCGGGGCGGCGACCGTGCGTGTCCGGGAGCGCCTCGACGCGCAGCACTTCGGTGTCGCCGCTGGTCAGGGCCAGCCGGCGGAGTTCGGAGCGGTGTCCGGTCTCCTGAGGTCGCGCGTAGTCGACGGAGAGGTCACGGACAGTGGCGGAGAAACGGCCGGTGCGGGCGGCGCGCAGGCTGTCGGGGTAGGACTCCAGCGGGCCGAGGCCGAACCACTCCGCGCCGTCGACGGGAGTCGTGCCGTCGGGCAGGTCGAAACGCACCCCGATCCGCGGCCACACCGTCCGCCAGCCGCGCGAGGGCAGGATCTCCACCCGCAGCTCCACCTCGCCGTCGCCCTCCCGTGACCAGACGGACTCCACCAGCACCGACAGACCGGAGTCGGCGGCCGCCACCTTGTCGACCGTCCGCAGCGCGTCCGCGGTCTGCTCCACGGAGACCCGGCGCGAGGTCAGCCGGTCGAGGCCGTCACGGAGCCACAGCTCGGCGTTGGACACCCCGGAGACGCTCGCGTCACTCTCGTCGACCTCGCCCCACGCGCCCTTGTCGTTGTCGGTCGGCGCGCGGAACAGCTCCAACCGCGGCCCCGCCACGGCGCGTTCGCCCAGCCTGACGAGAGATCCGCCGACGAACTCGGCGACGCCGAGCGTGAGTGTCCCGTCGCTGGACTGCCAGTCGAAGCGGCCACGGCCGGCGGGAACGGGACGGCGAACCGATCGGTCCAGCTGGGCGGTCGCGACGACATGACCCTCGGGCGCCCAAGGGGTTCCGGCCGCCAACACCGCGTCGACCGTCAGCCAGGTCTCGGCGTCCGGTGACACCGGGATCGCCGGCAGCGACACCCGGCCCGAGTCGCCCGCCGCGACGGACGGGACCTCCAACTCGCCTGATTCCACGGGCAGTCCGTCGTGCTCGACCCGCCAGCGGAAGCGCAGATCGGACGTGTCGGTCGTATGCCGGAGATTGGTGATCGCGACCTTGTCGCCGTCGAAGGCGAACCGCACCGGCGCCACGACGGCCTTGAACTCGTGGAGGCTCGGAGTCGGCACGTCGTCGCTCAACACCATGCCGTCCATCACGAAGTTGCCGTCATGGATAACCTCTCCGAAGTCGCCGCCGTACGCGTAGTACGGCGTCCCGTCCGGGGTCCTCGACAGGATGCCGTGGTCGCGCCACTCCCAGACGAACCCGCCGTGCAGGCGCGGATGTTGGTGCACCAGCGCCTCGTACTGGTCGAACGCGCCCGGCCCGTTGCCCATCGCGTGCGCGTACTCGCACAGCAGGAACGGCCGGGTGCGCTGCCGGGCGCCCTGCGAGGGCGTGCAGTTGAGCAGCGGGGCGCGTGAGTCGTCGGTGCCGATCTGCTCGGTCTCCAGCACGGACGCGTACATGCGCGAGTAGACGTCGGTGTACTCGCCGGTGTGGTCGCCCTCGTAGTGGACGGGGCGCTCGGCGTCGCGGGCATGGACCCACGCCGACATGGCGGCGAGGTTGCTGCCGGTGCCCGCCTCGTTGCCGAGCGACCAGATCACGATGCTGGGGTGGTTCTTGTCCCGCTCGACCGTGCGCTCGATCCGGTCCAGGTAGGCCTCGCGCCAGGCCGGGTCGTCACTGGGGTTGCCGACCCAGCCGACCTTGTCGAAGCCGTGCGTCTCCAGATCGCATTCCAGGATCACCCAGAACCCGAGTTCGTCGGCGAGGTCGAGCAGCCGGGGGTGCGGCGGGTAATGGCTGGTGCGGATCGCGTTCACGTTGAACCGCTTCATCAGCGCCAGGTCCTCGCGCGCGTGCTCCTCATTGAAGACCCGGCCGCGCTCGGGGTGGGTCTCGTGCCGGTTCACCCCGTGGAACACGACGCGGCGCCCGTTCACCAGGAACTGGTCCCCGCGGATCTCGACCGTACGGAAACCCACCCGCAGGGAGACGGTCTCCGCGGCCGTCGACACCGTGGCGTCGTACAGGCGGGGCAACTCGGCCGACCACGGCTCCACTTCGGCGATGTCTACGGGCGCCACGTCGTCCGGCGTCGCCCAGACCTGCTCGACACCGAGTTCGGGAATGCGCAGGGTGACCGGGAACGCCGCGGCGTCGGCGACGACCTCGGCCTCGACCCGCCCGCGCCCGCCGTCGAAGCCGGTCCGCAGCCAGACGTCCTCGACGCCCCCGGCCGGACGGGCGGTCAGGGTCACGTCGCGGAAGATGCCCGGCAGCCACCACTGGTCCTGGTCCTCGACGTAACTGGCCGCCGACCACTGGTGCACCCGCACGGCGACGACGTTCTCACCAGGGCGTACGGCGGACGTCACATCGAATTCGTGGGCGAGCCGGCTGCCGCTCGCGCCGCCGATCCCGACGCCGTTGACCCACACGCGGAACAGCGACTCGACGCCGTCGAAGCGCAGGACGACCCGCTCGGCGTCCGACCAGTCTGCGGGGACGTCGAAGGTGCGGCGGTAGTCACCGGTGGGGTTCTCGTCCGGGACGTACGGCGGGTCGATCGGGAACGGGAACTGGATGTTCGTGTAGATCGGTCGGCCGTAGGCGCCGTCGCCTTCCAGTACCCAGTGGGCGGGCACGGGGATGCTGTCCCAGGAGTGGTCGTCGAAGCCGTCGGCCGCGAAGTCCTCCGCCGCCGACGCCGTGGGGGACAGACGGAAACGCCAGGACCCGTTCAGGGAGAGGGACTTCGCGTCGGAGTGCAGCCACGAGCGCGCCGGGCGCAGGGCGCCACGCCCGGGTGCGAGGTCGGAAACATGCGGGGAGAACTCGGGGAGCACGAGGTCACAACTCTTTCGTGAGAGCAGAACAGGGTCATTGCATTCGATCATGGCGGCCTATCGGAGCACGACGGTGTGGATCTCCCACGGGCCGAGGACGAGTTCGAGGGCGTCCTGGACCTGGGTGCGGGAGATCGTCCGGCCCAGCAGATCGACCGTGGCGGCCTCGCCGAACGATCCCGTCACACGGACCGTCGTCGCCGCTCTGTCGCTCATCGCGGTCAGCCGCACCTCGGTGCCGGAGCCGTGCTCGGTGTCGGTGACACGGCGGACGGCCGAGACAAGGACGTCTTCGCCGTCGACCCGCAACCCGGCTGTAGCGGGCGGCAGTTGATGCCCCGAGGGCGCAGTCCCGCGAGTGACCAGTACGTCGTTGCGGAACTCCTCGGCGAGAGCGACCGCGTTGGCGCCGCGCCAGCCGGTCGCCGAGGGGATGACGGCGAACCGGTTCTCGATCCGCATCCCGAGGTCCTGCGCACCCGGTACGGGGATCTCGCTCGCCGCCGGTTCGTCGCGCAGGGGGTGGATGTTGACGCTGATGGAGCCGATCGCGCGCAGCAGCGTGATCGCGAGTTCGGAGCCGTCGCCGACGAGTTCGTACTCGCTGGAGTGGTCGAGCAGGACGGTGGCGGCACCGGCCGACACGAACGAACCGGCCGGGAAGGTCGGGAGCGGAAACTCGCCCCAGCCGCCCTCGGCGGTCAACCCCCGCTCGGTGACGGCGAATTGACCGGCGGACGCGGACGCCGTCACCGGTTCGGGCAGCGGCACGTGGAAGCGCAGCCGGTGGTCGGCGGACTGGTTGAGGAAGGACGTGGAGACCCGCACGAAGGGCTCGCCCGCGCGCACCTCCACGAGCGTCTCCACCGGCGTCGGCACGGTCTGTTCACGGCGCACATCGCGGTCGCCGGAGAGTGCTGCCGGCCACGCGTAGACGCGGGTGACCCTCAGCCGTGCGCGCAACGGGCCGTTCTCGACCGGCTCGACGGCGATCTCCGTCGGCTCCGACACCAGGACGTCGTGCGCCGGGGGAGCGTAGTTGTAGCTGTCACCCCGGTCACCGCCGTCGACGAGGCGGCCGACCCCGTACAGCACGGTGCCGTCCGGCCCGGTCAGATCCAGGGTGCCGTCGGCGGCGACCGTGACCTCGACCAGGCCGTTGGAGAGAGTACGGTCCGTCGCCGTGGCAGGCGCGTGCGACGCTACGGCGACCGAGGCGCGGTCGCTCGGCTCGACCCGGAAGGACGCCAGCCCGGAGGCCGGAACGTCGACGGGTACGAGCGCGGTCGCCCGGGCCTCCTCCAGCGTCAACACCCGCCACTCACCCGGGTGTTCGGCCGCCGCCGCGGCGACCTCGCGGCGCAGCATCAGCAGGTCGAAGGGGCCTGCGGTCGGCACCTCGGCGAGGTGGAACACGAGGGCGCCGGGGGTGAGTTCGTAGTGGTCGATCTGGCGGCCGAAGAGCTCGCGGCGGTGGATGCGGCGCAGCACGCGTTCGAGCTGCGAGGCGTCCATGCGCTCGTCGCTGAGGACGGTCGGGGCCTCGGAGATCAGTTGTACGGGGGCTGTCGAGCCGTCGGCCGTGGTCGCGATCAGTGCGGTCCCCTCGGGTGGAGCCACGACGTCCACCTCGACCAGCGCAGAGCGGTCGGACGTCAGTGGGTTGGCGACCAAGTAACCGTCGCTCGGGACCAGTTCGGCGGGCTCGGTGAGCGCCGCGTCCCGTACGGCACGGGCTGTCTGTGCGGCTTCGGCGAGGCGGGCGGCGACCTGGTCGCAGGTCTCGTCGGTGCCGGAACCGACGACCGAGTCGTGCGCGGTCGACTCGATGATCTTGTGCCAGGCGAGGTCGAGGAACGGTGAGTCGTCGCGCCGCGACCACAGGGCGTTCATGCGCTCGGCGTGGTCGATCGTCCGCTCCGCGACGGCCATCCGCTGCTTGAGGCCGAGCCGCACCGAGAGCACGCCCGGGAGGATGTTGCCGCGGACATGGCTGCGCAGCTCGCCGGTGACGACGGTGGACACCTCGTCACGGATGTGCTTGCGGAGGTACTCGTCGAGGGTGGCGACGGTGATGGCGCGGCCCTCCTCGGCGGCTTGCCTCAGCCAGGAGGCGAGTTGGGGGTCGGGTGCGTTGTGGTCGGTGCCGGCCATCGCCAACACCGGGTCGCCGCCCCAGCGTTCGGCCGTCATCTCGGCGTAGTCGCCGAGCGCGCGGCCGATCCGGTCGGGTACCAGCAGGACGTCGAGGCCGTTGTCGTAGCCGTCGAAGAGGAACTCGGTGCGGACCTGCGAGCCGTCCGGCGCCCGCCAGTTGAAGGCGTGGCCGTCGACCGAGCCGGGCACTCCGCGCCACAGCGCCGCGTGCTCGATGCCGGCGCGCGCCAGGATCTGCGGCATCTGTGCGACGTGCCCGAACATGTCCGGCAGATAGCCGATCGGCATCGCGCCGCCCAGCTCGGCCGCGGCGGCCCAGCCCATCCGCAGATTACGGACGATGGTCTCGCCGGAGCAGAGGAACTCGTCGAGCAGGATCAGCCACGGCCCCACCGCGAGCCGGCCCTCGCCGACCAGGGCCGCGACACGCTCGCGGTTCTCCGGCCGCATCTCCAAGTAGTCCTCGATCGCGGCCATTTGACCGTCGACGGTGAACCGGAAGTCCGGGTCCGTCTCCGCCGTCTCCAGCACGGTGTCGAGGGCGGCGACGAGCCGGTGCCGGAACACCTGGAAGGGCTCGTACCACTCCCGGTCCCAGTGGAAATGGGGCACGAAGACAGCGGAGTCGGTCATGGCGGAAGACACCTTCTGTGCGGGGACGGTCACTTGAGGGAACCGGCGGCGAGTCCGGTGCGCCAGAACCGCTGGAGCAGGACGAACAGGATGATCACGGGCACGATCGACACCAGCGAGCCGGTGATCACCGACTCCTGGAGGAGCGGGGCGCGGGCGGTCTGGCCGTTCCACTCGTACAGGCCGAGCGTGATCGGGAAGAGGGACTCCTTCTGCAGCATCACCATCGGCAGGAAGAAGTTGTTCCAGATCGCGACGAACTGGAACAGGAAGATCGTCACCAGCGACGGTGTCATCAGCTTGAACGCCACCGAGAAGAACGTGCGGAACTCGCCGGCGCCGTCCAGCCGCGCCGACTCCAACAGCTCTTGCGGAACGGCCGCGTTGGCGAAGATCCGTGCGAGATAGACGCCGAACGGGCTGACGATGCTCGGCAGGAACACCGCGAAGTACGTGTTGACGATGCCCGTCGCCGAGAACAGCAGGAACAGCGGGAGCGCCAGCGCGGTGGTCGGGACGAGGACACCGCCGAGGATGACCGAGAACAGGAACTCCCGGCCCCGGAAGCGGAACTTGGCGAGCGCGTAGCCGCACAGCGCGGAGATCAGCGTTCCCACGGCCGCGCCCAGCACCGCGTAGATCACGGTGTTGAGGGCCCAGCGGCCGAAGATGCCGTCGCTGCGGGTGAACAGGACACGCAGGTTCTCGAACAGGTTGAAGTGCGAGAACGTCAGACCGTTGGTGGCGGCGAGGTCCCCCTGCGGCTTGGTGGCGGCGACGATCAGGAAGTAGATCGGCAGCAGGAAGTAGACCGCCAGGAGAAGCATCAGGGCCATCGCGGCCGTACGGCTGACCTGGCTCTCGCGGTTCACGGAACGGTTGCCCGCTGAAGGGGTGCTGGTGGATCGGTTGTTCACAGGCCGGCCCTCTTCGACGTCAGTCGCATGAACCCGAAGCTCAGGACGAAGGTGATGACGGCGATGACCACGGAGATCGCCGCGGCCTGCTGGTAGTTGTTCCCGGAGGCCACCGCGTACGCGAGCATGTTCGGCGTGAACGTGCTGGAGATGTTCGAGGAGATCTGCCGCAGCACGGCCGGCTCGGCGTAGAGCTGGAGCGTGCCGATGATCGAGAACACCGTGGTGAGGACGATCGACGGCGCGATGATCGGGACCTTGATCTGCCACGCGATGGCCCAGTTGCTGGCGCCGTCGAGCTTGGCGGCCTCGTACAGCTCCTGCGGGATCGACTGGAGCGCCGAGAACATGATCAGCATGTTGTAGCCGGTCCACAGCCACGTGGAGATGTTCGCCGCCGACCACAGCACGGCACCCGGGCCGAGGAAGTCGGGGTGGAGGCCGATGCCGTTCAACAGGTCCACGACGGGGCTGAGTTGGGGCGAGTACAGGTACGACCACATGATCGCGGCGATCACGCCGGGCACGGCGTACGGCATGAACGCGGTGATGCGGAAGACCGACTTGAGCCGCAGCAGGGGAGTGTCGAGGAGCAGCGCGATGACCAGGGCGACGAACAGCATCACCGGCACCTGCACGATGCCGAACAGGCCGATGCGCCCGACGCTGGACCAGAACTCGGAGTTCTGGAAGACCTTCTCGTACTGGTCGAAGCCGCCGAAGGTCGTGTACGAGGTGCCGTACTGCCCGCCGGTGCGGCGGACGACGCGGACGCTCTGCCACAGCGCGTAGCCGACCGGCACCAGGTAGAACAGCACGAACGGGAGGAAGAACGGGATCACGAACGCGAAGATGGTGCCCGCCCGGGGGCCGCCGCCGTTGAGACGGCGACGGCCCCCGGGTGACTGCACCACGCGAGTCGCGCGGGTTGCGATGTCGGTCATTGCGCGGTCACTTGCCCGCCGCGGCCGGGATCGCCTGGTCCTTCATGGACTTCAGCGCGGCTGCCTGCGCCGTCGTCAGCGCGTCGTAGAGCGTGCCGTTCCCGGCCGCCGCCTTGGCCATCGCGTCCTGGAGCGAGAGGTTCACCGTCTTCTGGGTGGGTCCCCACGCGAAGCTGGTGTTGATCTTCTTGGACGAGTCGGCGAAGACGTCGAAGATCTTCTCGTTGTTGTAGTACGGAACTCCCTTGGAGAGGGCGGGGAGTTGGAGTCCGGCGTTGGCCGCCGGGTAGAGGCCGCCCAGCTGGTTCTCCAGCGCGAGGGCCTCCGGGTCGGTGTTGAGCCAGGTGTTGAACTCGACCGACTCGTAGAGGTGCTTGCTGCCCTTCATGAACGCGACGGTCGAGCCGCCCCAGTCACCGGACGCGCCGTTCGAGCCCCACGTCGGCATCGGGACGATCGTCCACTTCCCGGCCTGCTTGGGCAGGTTGTCGCGGAACATGCTGTAGCCCCAGGCCGCGCCGACGTAACTGGCGATCTGGTCCTTCTGGTACGCGGCGTACATCTGCGTCGAACCGTTGGCGAGGTCGGTGCGCACGAGCTTGCCGGCGATCAGCTTCTGCCAGTAGTCGGCGACCTGCTTGCTCTGGTCCGAGGCGACGGTGACCTGCCACTTGTCGCCGGAGTAGCTGTACATCTGCGAGTCGTTCTGCCAGAGGAGACCGTTGAACCACTCGGCGTTGTTCGGGTCGAAGAACGTGATGTCGAGCTTGGAGTCCGCCTTGTGCAGCTTCGCCGCGGCGGCCGCGTACTCGTCCCACGTCTTCGGGATCGCGATGTCGTACTTCTTGAAGATGTCGCTGCGTACGTAGAGGGCCATCGGGCCGGTGTCCTGCGGCAGGGCGAACACGCCGGTGCCGCCGAAGCTGGTCTGCGACCAGGTCCACGGCACGAACTTCGACTTGGCCGCGGTGGCCGCCGAACAGGCCGACGCGTCCACGAACGCGCTCTGGGTGCGCAGGTTGGGCAACTCGTCGTAGCCGACCTGGGAGAGGTCGGGCGCCTTCCCGGCCTTGAGGGCGTTGCTGAGAGTGCCGTACTGGTCGTTGGAGATGTTCTTCGTCTCGACCTGGATGTCCGGGTTTTTCTTGTTCCACAGGGCGACGACCTTGTCCATGCCCGGAACGGTGTTCCAGTACTGGAGGGTGACCTTGCCCTTCGCCGGTGCGCAGGAGGCTGCGGATGTCTTCGTCGACGGCGAGGATGACGAGCATCCGGCGAGTACGGCGACACTGGCGGCCACGGCGACGGCGCCGAGGCGGATGCGCGTTCTTGTGCTGCTCATGGTTTCCGTTCCAGACAACGACTAGCGGCGGTGCTAGGCGGCTCGATGCTGATCCCGAGGGCGGGATGCCTTCTGGGTGGAAGGGACGTGGGCACACCATTTCCCCGAGGTCCAAGAGCGTCCCGTGAGCGCTCCCGTGAGCGCTCACGGGACTGCTTGCAGATGGACCTCGACATGCGTTTTGGAATGTTCGGAAGTCTGCGCTTCGGCGCGGGGGAGTGTCAAGACATTCGGACCGGATGCGCCCGGGTGGGGGTCAGGCGGAGCCGCTCAGCCGCAGTTCGCCCCGTACGACCAGGTCGTCGGCGGCAAGCGCCTCCCCTCCCGAGAGCAGTCGCGCGACCTGCTCGATGGCGAGTGCGCCGAGCCGGCGGGTGTCGAGGGCGACGCTGGTGAGCGGGGGCTCGACGAGTGCCCCGAGTTGCAGACCGTCGAAGCCGATCACCGCCAGCTCCCGCGGGATGCTTCTGCCGAGTCGGCGGGCCTCGCGCAGGGCGCCGATCGCGATGATGTCGTTGAACGTGAAGACGGCGGTGATATCGGGATGGTCGTCGAGCAGGGCCCTGAGCGCCGCTCCGCCGCCGTCGGCCGTCTGGTCCGCGGGGACCATCAGGCCGGCGTCGATCCCGTGGGCCGCCGCGGCCGTCGTGAACCACTCGTGCCGGATGCTCGGTTCGGCCCGGGTGTGGTGGTCCAGCATGCCGATCCGGGTGTGCCCCCGGGCGACCAGGTGGGCGACCGCGGCATGGACCCCGGCCGCGCCGTCGATCTGGATCGCGCTGAACCGCGTGCGCTGCTCCCGGCCGATGAGCACCACCGGCATGCCGCGCGTGGACTTCTCCAGTTCGCTCTCGGGGCAGCTGAAGTAGCCGATGACGGCGTCCACTTGTGAACTGATCACCTGGAGCGTGCCGCGTTCCTCCTCCGCGCGGTCCCCGGTGTCGTAGACGACGACCTGCCAGCCACGGGTCCTGGCCGCCTCCAGCGCGGCGGCGGCGACCTCGGTGAAGAACGGGTTGAGCAGATCGGGGATCACCAGCCCGATGGTCATCGTGTCCTGGCGGACCAGACCCCGGGCGAACCGGCTCGGGCGGTAGCCGAGCGCGCGAGCGGCGTCGAGCACCCGCTGTTTGGTGACGCTGTCGATCTCGTCCTTGTCGTTGAGCGCCCGTGACACCGTCTGCCGGGACACCCCGGCGGACTTGGCGACGTCATTGATCGTGATTTTCCGGGGTTCCGTCCCCGTTGCCGACGGCACCACCATCGCCCACCTCCCGCTTCTCGCGAACGCAGGTGCGCGCGCAGAGCCCGAGTATGCATGTACGAGGGCGGCCGTACGAAGCCACGACCGGAAGCAGCGAGGGTGACGGCGAGGGTGTCGGGCTACTCGGACGGCACGCCGATCGGAGCCCGGGGTGTCGCCGGAACACTGGTGGGATCGTCGAGCAGGGCGTCGCGACAGGTCTGGAACGCGCCGCGCAGTGTCGCCTCGCCACCGAGGACGCCGAAGGTGATGGACGGCTGCATGTCGGGTGCCAGGGCGCGGCGCCGGGCGAGGCGTTCGTCCAGGCCGGGCAGGATCCAGGAGGCCCAGGTGGAGAGGTATCCGCCGAGGATGATCTCGCCCGCGTCGGTGACACCGGACACGCCGAGGACGGCGGCGCCCAGCGCGTGCCCGGCCGCGTCGAGCGCGGCGACCGCGTCCGGGTCGCCCGCGCGCAGTCGCCGGTCCAGCTCGGCCAGCGCCGCTTCGCCCCCCTCCGCCGCGGCGACGCGGTCCAGCCCGGCCGCGTGGATGAGGGGTTCGGGTCCGATGTACGTCGCCAGGCAACCCCGGGTCCCACAACGGCAGTCGGGGCCGTCGAGGGCGATCGGCAGATGCCCGATCTCACCCGCCATGCCGTGACTCCCGCTGTGCACACGGCCGTTGACGAGCAGCCCGCCGCCCACGCCGGTGTCGGCCTTGATATAGGCGACCGTGTCGGGATGATCCACCCCGTCGGCCGCGAGGGCGTGGTACTCGGCCAGCGCCGCCATGTTCGCGTCGTTCACCACGTCAACAGGGCAGTCGAGCCCGGGTAGTTCGTCGACCACCAGGGCGCGCAGGTCGGTGTTGTGCCAGCCGAAGTCGATGGCGGCGGCCACCAGATGGGAGGGCCCGACGACCGGTCCGGCCATGGCGACGGCGAGTTGGGTGAGATGCGCGTGCGGTGTCGCGTCCCGTACCGCCGTCGCGGCCGACCGCACCACGCAGCCGATGACCGCGGCCAGCGCGCGCGGATCGCCGTACGGCGCGTGGTGAGGTGCCGACTCGCGGTGCAGGACGTGACCCTGGAAGTCCGCCGCCATGACGTGCACGGACTCAAGACTCACCTGCGCGGCGAGCACGACCACGCGCTCGGGGACCAGCCGCAGCAGACGCCGGGGGCGGCCCCGCCCGGCGGACGGCACGGAACCCGCCTCGGCGACCAGGCCGCGGTCGATGAGCTCCGCCATCAGCGCGGTCACCGTGGCGTGCACCAGTCCGGTGCCGACCGCGACCTCGGTACGGGCACACGGACCGTGGGCGTCGAGGTACCGCAGCACGAGGGCCAGATTGCGGCGTCGTACGTCGGCGGAGTCGGCGGGGGCGTTCATGCCGACGATTGTGCCCCCGCCCGGCGGGATCCGGACATGGTGGCGAAGATATTTTTTTTCGACTCTTGAAATAAATAAATGGGCGTGGCCATACTCCCGGCACCGGCAACGGTGCCGGTCCGTCCCCGTGGAGGCGTCCTTGTCCGCTTCGACCTCTTCCGCCCCCGTCACCTCCCGAACGGACGACACCCTGGGCAGCTCCCAGGTGAACGTCCTGATGTGGTCGATGGGCGCGGGATTCGCCGCTCTCTACACCGCTTACGCCGGCCTCGTCGTGGTTCTGCTCCCCGCTCAGATCCAGAACCTCGACGCCGCCGCGAAGGAGTCGAACCTCGCGCTGGTGACGATGACCTCGTCGATCGTCACGCTCTTCGCCCAGCCGATCATCGGCGCCATCTCCGACCGCACCCGCGGCCGCCTGGGCCGCCGCACCCCCTGGATGCTGTTCGGCGCCGTCGGCTCGACCCTCTCCCTGCTCGCCATCTCGCACGCCACCACCCTGCTCTGGCTCACGCTGATGTGGGTCACCGTCCAGGTGCTGCTGAACGTCGTCCAGGCCCCGCTCACCGCCGTGATGGCCGACCGCGTCGCCCCGCGCCGGTTCGGCATCGTCTCCGCCTTCGTCGGCCTCGGCTCCAACCTCGGCGCCACACTCGGCGTGATCCTCGCGGCCCGCTACGCCGGTCAACTCGGCCTGGGCTACGGCGTGATCGCCGCGATCGTCCTGGTGGTCGTGCTCGCGTTCGTCCTGCTCAACCGGGACCGGACCCGCCCCGAGCCGCCGGAACCCTTCTCCTGGCGGGAGTTCCTCACCGGCTTCTGGGTCTCACCGCGCCAACACCCGGACTTCGCCTGGGCGTTCGTGGCCCGTATGACGTTCATCCTCGGCTACTGGGGAGTCGCCACCTATCAGCGCTACGCCCTCCAGGACTACGTCGGCCTCGACGCCGACGCCGTGGACAGCGCCCAACAGCTGATGTCCGTGCTCGCCCTCGTCGGCACCCTCGCCGGTGCGATCCCGGCGGCGAAGATCTCCGACCGCACCGGCCGCCGCAAGATCTTCGTGATCGGCGCGTCCGTCCTGCTGGCCCTGTCCATGGCCATCCCGCTGGTCAGCCCCACCCTGCCCGCGATGTACGCCTACGCGCTGGTCAGCGGCATGGGATTCGGTACGTACATGTCGCTGGACATGGCCCTGATGACCGAGGTCCTACCCAAGGGCGCGGCGGCCGGCAAGGACCTGGGCATCCTCAACATCGCCACCAACATCCCGCAGGCGCTGGGACCGATCATCGCCTCCGTGCTCATCACCTCGT
This sequence comes from Streptomyces colwelliae, assembly GCF_048158785.1. Lineage (NCBI taxonomy): Bacteria > Bacillati > Actinomycetota > Actinomycetes > Kitasatosporales > Streptomycetaceae > Streptomyces > Streptomyces colwelliae. The sequence goes on from NZ_JBLTJC010000002.1 coordinate 14,516, forward strand.
TCGCCGCGGGTTCCGACAAACTCCCGGGCTACCGCGTCCTGTTCGCCTTCGCCATGGCCGTCGTACTGATCAGCGCACTGGCCATCCGGCCGATCAAGGGCGTCAAATAGCTGACTGAGTATCGACCCTCTTACTCCGACCCCCCTACTCCGAGCCGCCCCCCACCTCCACAAGGAAGTTGCTCCGTGCCCCAGTCCGTACTCGCTGCCACGTCCCTGGGCCCCGTCCTCGGGACGTGGCAGCACACCACCGCCCGCTTCCTCGGCATCCCCTATGCCGAGGCCCCCATCGGCGACCTGCGCTTCGCCGCCCCGGTCCCGACCAAGCCGTGGACCGAACCCCTCGACGCCACCCGGTACGGGCCCACCGCGCAACGCCGCCCCTTCGTCCTCGACGGCCCCACCACCATCCCCGAGCCGTCGATACCGGGCGACGGGGTACTCAACCTCAACGTCTTCACCCCCGACCCGAGCCCCGGTGCCGACCTCCCGGTCCTCGTCTGGATCCACGGCGGCGGCTACGTCGCCGGATCCGCCGCCAGCCCCTGGTACGACGGTTCCGCCTTCGCCCGTGACGGCATCGTCCTCGTGTCCATCGGCTACCGGCTCGGCATCGAGGGCTTCCTCCACCTCGACGACGCCCCCGACAACCGCGCCGTGCTTGACTGGATCGCCGCGCTGACCTGGGTACGCGACAACATCGACGCGTTCGGCGGAGACCCCGGAAAGGTCACCATCGCCGGCCAGTCGGCGGGCGGCGGCGCCGCACAGACCCTGATGGCGACCCCCTCCGCGCACGGGCTCTTCCGCGCCGTGATCTCCCAGTCCGGCGCCGTCAAGTCACCCCAGCACCGCCGCGACGCCCTCGCCGACTCGGCCCGCCTGACCGAACGCACCGGCGTCCCCGCCCTCGCGTCCGCCCTCCGCGACCTCACCGGCGACGAACTGCTCGCCCTCCAGGACGCCTTGGCCACGCCCGAGGCAGGGCTGACGCTGGCGCCTTTCGCAGACGGGGAGTTGATCCCGTTCTCCGTCTCCGACGCCTTCGCCGACGGCAGCGCCGCCCCCGTACCACTCCTGCTCGGCTTCACCCAGCGCGAGTTCCACCCACCGCCCGGGGCCACGCCGACACCCGTACCGGTGGCGGACGTTGGCGCCATGCTGACCGGTCACGGACTCGGACCCGACGCCGTGACCGTGTACGCAGCCCTCAGTGACCGGGTGGACCCTGAGCAACGCATGGGGCAGGCGCTCACCGACGCCATCTTCCGCGGACCCTCCCTCGCCCTCGCCGAGTCCCGCGCCCACCACGAACTCCCCACCTGGCTCTACCACTTCACCTGGGGCAGCGCCGCCCACTGCATCGAGATCCCCTTCGCCTTCGACCTCCTGGACGCCGAACGCGTCACGGCCGCGACGGGCCCGCATCCGCCTCAGTCCCTGGCGGACGCGATCCACAGCGCGTGGGTCGCCTTCGTCCGCGACCTGGACCCGGGCCCGAACTGGCCCCGCTATACCAACAAGCGTCGTACGACGATGACTTGGGACGCGGTCCCGGAGACCCTCGACGACCCACTGAGCGCCGAACGCCGTATCTGGACCACGCCATGAATCGACTGGACGCCCTGTGGCGGCATGTCCTTCTGTCGACCTGACCAGCGGGACGCCGGGGGCGGCACCCTGAAAACTCGGTGGCGCAACAGCCTCCCAGCCGTGACACGATCGGCCTCCTGCCAGGTGAACGGAGGCCGACGACATGACCGAGGAAGAGACCAAGGCGCAGCTCGGGCGACTCGCCAGGGCTCGCGCCTTCGGTTGCCACGTGGGGTCCGACCGGCTCATTCAGGCGGGTCTGGACGCACTCCTCGCGGATGTCGACAGCCCGTCCCTCCCCCTCCTGGCAGGCCTCGCACGGAGAGAGGAGCCCGAGGCACCCGAGCTCTTCGACCAAGTCCTCGACGAACTGGGGCTGTCCTTCGAACCACCGGCAGACCCTACGGCCGCGAAATGGGCCCATGCCTTTTGGCTGGCCGAGGAGATCACCGACGGCAGCCTCGATCCGGTCACCGGCGCCGATTTGATCTGGACGGAGGCAGCCGAGGCACTCGACTATCCGGACGCACTCCAGCCGATCGTCCGCTGCGCGATCTCGCTCGCCGGCCAGGACGACAACCGGACCGTGCTCTTCGAGGCTCTCCGGCTGGACGCACTCCAGGCCGCGAGGGACCTGCTGGGCCACCGACCGCCCACCGTGAACAGCTAGATCGCGCTTAAGCTGCGCTGCGGTAGGACAACGGGAGGCGTGCATGCACAAGCCCGGCATTCAGGTGCTGGCCAGGGCGACGGTGGCGGTGTCGGTGATGATCGCGGCGGCGGCGTGCGACGGTCAGCAGGACTCGGCGACGACAGCCCCTTCTGCGAGCGCCTCCCCGGATTCCTCTGTGTACGCCGCCGAGTTGGAGAAGAGCGACCTCCCCTGGAGCGGCAGCCCCAGCCCGTACAACGCCGTGGTGAAACTCGACGACGGTCGCCGCGTGGCCCTGCACTACCTGCGCGGCAAGGGGCTCGTCGAGCAGCACTACAGCCCCCGGGCGAAGGCCTGGACCGAACCGAAGGTCATCTACCGGACCAAGACCGACGCATGCCAGGGCATCGAACTGAGCGCCAAGAACGGAACCGTCGCGGTGATCGCCGACTTCGGGTCCTACTGCTACGACGGTGAACCGCCGACCGAGTCCATCGCGGCCGTCGGCACCAGCAGCCTGACCGACTGGAACATCAACGTCACGAAGGACTTCGACGGCTGGGAACGGGCGTCCGTCTCCGACGACGGGAAGCAGGTCGTCTTCGGGAGTGACACCACGCTGCGTTGGAGCCGGGCCGACGGGTTCGAACGCGAGTAACCGGTCTTCAGGCCGGAGGGGCCGACTCCGGTACGCATCAGTGACCCCGTGAGCACGCCGACGCCACACCTGTCCCCAACTACGCCACCAGAGAAAGGGCTTGCCGTCCTCGCTCCGAGGCTGGCACGATCGCTGCCTCCCTCACTCCGAGCGACGGGTGGCGGCCATCTAGGAGGTCCGGTGTCCAAGCGGTGGCTGTTCCTGTCGGCGGCCGCGGTACTCATCGTCGTCTCCCTGGCCCTGGTGCTCCTGCCCGGCCACAAGGACGACGAGGCCGTGAAGTCCGAGGCGGGAAGCGTCGTGACCGAGCCCTCCGCGACCAGCTCCGGTCCGGCCAAGTCGCCGTCCCCGAGCGGAAGTTCGACCGCCTCAGCGCGGGCGACCGCCGCATCGAAGAAGCCGTCGGCGACGCCGTCCACCCGCACGACCGCCACCCCGGCCGCGCCACCGGCCACGAAGACCGGCCAACAGGCCTCCGGCACCGCTCCGTTGGCCGGACGCATCCGCCCCGGTGTCACCTACCGGGGAGTCGCCACCTTCTACGACGCGGACGGCGGCGGCGCCTGCCTGTACGACCCGAGCGGCGACGTCATGACCGGCGCGATGAACACCACGGACTACGAGGCGTCCAAGGCGTGCGGGGCGTACGTGCTCGTCCACGCGGCCAACGGCGCCAGCATCACGGTCCGCATCACCAACGAATGCCCCGGGGACTGCGCACCCGGCCAGATCGACCTCAGCGCCCAGGCCTTCGCCAAACTCGCCGCCCCGTCGGCCGGCCGGATCCCGATCACCTGGAACCTGGCGAGCCCCAGCACCTCCGACACGATCTCGATCCGCTACAAGACCGGTTCCACCCGCTACTGGTGCGGCATCCAGGCGATCGGCCACCGAAATCCCCTGGCCCGCCTCGAAGTTCGCGCGGGCAGCGGCTGGCGTCAGCTGGAGCGCACCGACTACAACTACTTCCTCTCCGAGGACGGCAGCGGCTGCGGCGGCGCGCTCAGGCTCACCGACATCTACGGCCAACAACTCACCGTCCCCGCACTCGCGGTCCGGGCGAACGTCACGCAGCCCACGCGGGTCCAGTTCGCCAAGCACTGACCCGCCTCAACGGGTGGGCGCGCGCGAGCCGTCGCCGGCCATCGTCCGCCGCAGCTTCGCCTCGTCCGAACTCCCGGGCACCGCGGTCAGGATGACGATCTTCAGGTCGGAATCGCCGTCCGTCAGGACATCGCAGTCCACGTCCACGGGCCCGACCTCGGGATGCACGACCGTCTTGCGGTCCTCGCGGTGCGCGGCCACCGTGCCGCTCGCCCACAGCCGGGCGAACGTCGCGTTGCCCGCGGTGAGTTGACGGATCAGCTCCGCCAGGCGGACGTCGTGCGGGAAGCGACCGCTGGCGCGGCGCAGGTCGGACACGATCGCCAGGTCCGAGGCGTCGCCGTCCGTCACCAGCACCGGCCACGAGGCGATACGCATGTCACGTACGCCGTCGTCGGAACCGACCGGGAACCGCTCGCGAGCGAAGTTGCGCCGCTCGGGCGGCCTGGTCGACGGGTCGCCGAGCAGCGCCGCCCACGCGGGGTTCCACCAGATCAGCTGCCAGTCGGCGGCGAACACGGCGACGGCCACGTCCCCGAGCCGGTTCAGCACCCGGTGCACCCCCGGCGGCAGGTGATCGGGGATCGGCTCGCCGTTCGGTGGGACCAGCCCGGCCATGCGGTAGAGGTGCTCCCGCTCGACGGCGGTCAGCTGGAGGGCACGTGCGAGCGAGGCGACGACCTGGGCCGAGGGTGCCGTGGAACGCCCCTGCTCCAGGCGCACCACATAGTCCACGGACACTCCGGCGCGTTCGGCGAGTTCCTCACGGCGCAGACCGGTCGCACGCCGGGCCCGACCGGACGGCAGCCCCATGGCCGACGGGGACAACCGCTCCCGCCAGGCACGGATCGTCGCACCCAGTCCCGTCCCCAGTCCGATTCCTCCGTGCGTCACCATGCCCTCCATTCTCCTCTCTCGGCTCCCGGTCCTGGTAATGCCGTTCCTACGGTCGAAGCGTCCCTGGCAGTGCGCCCGCGCGGCGCGCACGATCGACGCATGACCACCACGTTCATCACCGGAGCCAACAAGGGTCTCGGCCACGAGACCGCCCGCCGCCTCCTCGCCCTCGGCCACACCGTGATCGTCGGAGCCCGCGACGAGGAACGGGGCGCGGCGGCCGCCGCCGCACTCGGCGCGCGGTTCGTCCGTATCGACGTCACCGACGACGCCTCCGTCGCCGCCGCGGCAGCCGACGTCGCCGCACACGAAGGCGTCCTCGACGTCCTGATCAACAACGCCGGTGTACACGGCCCGCACGGCGATCCCACCGACCTGACCGGCGCGGACGCGCTCGGCGTCTTCGACGTCAACGTCTTCGGCGTGGTCCGGACGATCACCGCGTTCCTCCCCTTGCTGCTCCAATCACCGGACCCGGTGATCATCAACGTCAGCAGCGGCATGGGCTCACTCGCCATCACCCACGACCCGGCGCGGATCGAGTCCTCCGTGGTCGCGCCGCTCTACACCGCGTCCAAGGCGGCCCTGACCATGCTGACCACCCAGTACGCCAAGGCGCTCAAGGACGTTCGCGTCAACGCCGCCGATCCCGGCTACACGGCGACCGACCTCAACGGCCACAGTGGCCCCCAGACCGTCACCGAGGGAACCGACGCGATCGTCCGGCTCGCGACCGAGGAGCCCGGCGCCGGCTCGGGCCGTCTCATCGACCGCGACGGCCCGCTCGACCTGTCCTGAACCTCCCTCACCCTGATCTGAACCCCACTCACCCCGTTCTGAACCCCACTCACGCAACACGGCTGACACAGCTTGGTTTCCTCAGGTGCTACCGGCGGTAACAACAGAGGTGTCGCGGCACGTTCCACGTGTCGGGCACACCTCCCGCACCTCCCGTATCTGATCCGGAAGGCACCCCATGGAGAACTCGGCCCCCACAGCGATCAGCAGACGAAGAGCCCTGACCGTGGCCGGCGGTGTCGCCGCCGGCGCCGCCCTCGCGGCCCACGCGGTACCGGCGTTCGCGGCCGGCACCTCGTCCGCCGATGCCATCGTCGTCGGCCACGGCCTCGCCGGTCTCGTCGCGACCGCCGAACTGGTCGCCGCGGGAAAGAAAGTGCTCCTCCTGGACCAGGAACCCGAGTCCAACCTCGGCGGCCAGGCGTTCTGGTCCTTCGGCGGACTGTTCCTGGTCGACTCCGACGAGCAGCGGCTCATGGGCATCAAGGACTCCCAGGAACTGGCGTGGCAGGACTGGCTGGGCACGGCCGGCTTCGACCGGGGCATCGACGATCCGACCGGTCAGGACTACTGGGCCCACAAGTGGGCCGAAGCGTATGTGGACTTCGCGGCCAACGAGAAGCGGTCGTGGCTCTACGGCCTCGGCATCCGCTGGTTCCCGATCGTGGGCTGGGCCGAACGCGGCGGCGGCCTCGCCGACGGACACGGAAACTCGGTGCCCCGCTTCCACGTCACCTGGGGCACAGGACCGGCCGTCGTCGAGCCGTTCGAGAAGCAGGTGCGGGCCGGGGTCGCGAGCGGCAAGGTGACCTTCAAGTTCCGGCACCGCGTCGACGAGATCGTCCGCACCAACGGTGCCGTGACCGGCGTGCGCGGCGCGATCCTCGAACCCAGCACCGCACAGCGCGGCAAGGCCACCTCCCGTACCGTGGTGGGCGCCTTCGAACTCAACGCCCCCGTGGTGATCGTGACTTCGGGCGGCATAGGCGCCAACCACGATCTCGTACGGCAGAACTGGCCGGCCCGGCTCGGCACCGCACCCAAGACCATGATCACCGGTGTCCCGGCGTACGTGGACGGCCGGATGCTGGGGATCACCGCGTCGGCGGGCGGCCGTATCGTCAATCCCGACCGGATGTGGCACTACACCGAGGGCCTCAGGAACTACGACCCGATCTGGCCCAACCACGGCATCCGCATCCTCCCGGGACCGTCGTCGATGTGGTTCGACGCCACCGGCAAGCGGTTCTCCGCCCCCGACATGCCGGGCTACGACACCCTCCACACACTGGGCTCGATCACCGCGAGCGGCTACGACTACTCGTGGTTCGTCACCACGAGCAAGATCATCGCGAAGGAGTTCGCGCTCTCCGGGTCCGAGCAGAACCCGGACCTCACCAACAAGGACATCCTGATGCTTCTCTCGCGCATCTGGCAGACGCCGGAGCCGATCGAGAAGTTCAGGAAGAACGGGGTCGACTTCGTCACCGCCACCACCCTCTCCGAACTGGTCCTCGGCATGAACAAGCTCACCGGCGACGGCCTGATCAAACTGGCCGATCTCCAACGGCAGATCGAGGCCCGGGACCGGGAGATCGACAACCCGTACTCGAAGGACGCCCAGGTGATGGGCATCCGCAACGCCCTTTCCTACACCGGGGATTCACTCAGCCGTACGGCCGCGATCCACAAGATCCTCGACGCCGGCGCGGGACCCCTGATCGCGGTCCGGCTGAACATCCTCACCCGCAAGACCCTGGGTGGCCTCCAGACCGACCTCTCGGGCCGGGTCCTGGACGCCGCCGGTGCGCCGATTCCCGGTCTGTACGCGGCCGGTGAGGTCTCCGGCTTCGGCGGCGGGGGAGTCCACGGCTACCGCTCGATGGAGGGCACCTTCCTCGGCGGCTGCCTGTTCTCCGGCCGCCAGGCGGGACGTGCGGCGGCCGCCGCGCTCTGACCGGCCACGGCAGTTCTCCGCCCCTCGGCAACTCGGTTCACCCCGGCCCGAGTTGCCGAGGGGTGCGGCTATCCCAGGACGAGCGGCAACTTGGTGTCCAGCGAGCCCAGTTGAGCCTTCTCCTCGTCGCTCGGAGCACGCCGGCCGGTGCCGACGAGCAGAGCGTCCGTGTCGGAGAACGACGACGGGAACGCCGCCCCGGCGATCCTCTCCAGCAACTCCCGTGCCCCGGCGAGCGATTCGGCGGACGGCCCCGCCGCGTCCGGGAGGTGTGCGACCAGGTCGAGGTGGTGCAGGGTCCACTCCAGGACGTACGCGGAGAGGTAGTCGCCCGCGGTGAGAACTTCGGCCTGCGTGCTCACCCGCAGGCCGGGGTCGGCGAGCCGGGCGGCGCGGCCCGCGGCCGAACCGACGTCGTCCAGATGGAACTTGAGCAGCCGGGGCTCCTCGTACGCGGCGGCCAGCCGGACGATCAGCGCGTCGAGCGGGTCGTCGCCGGTGGGCGGTGTCTGGGTGACGGCCCAGTAGGTCACCGCGTCGCGGGTCGGTTCCGTGTCGGCGGGCGTCACGAGGGTGATCAGGACGTCCTGGGCGTCGATGACGAGATGGCAGACGAGGTCCCGCACCAGCCACCCGGCACAGCCCGACGGCTGAGCGAAGTCCGCGTCCCCGAGGTCTGCCACCGCCGCGAGCAGCGCCGTCCAGGAGCGTGAGAAGAGATCCACCTCGGCAAGCTAGTGCGACGTCGTCACGGGCTGCAAGCGACGGCGCTCGAGCGGACCGTGTCACGGGATCCTGCGGTGGATGTCCGCCAGCAGGTTGCGCATCGACAGGCGGAAGATCTCGGCCTGGTGGTCACCCAGGAATTGGGTGTGCCCGAACACCTCCAGGACCACGAGGCCGTGCAGATGTCCCCACGCGCTCATCAGGAGAGCCGTCGCGGGGGGCGGGAGACGGCCCTGACCGTAGTGCGGCAGCTGTTCCAAATAGGCCTGGAGCGACGGCGAGAGTTCGGGGATGTCGGCCGCCGCGAGTCGCTCCACGGTGAACTCGGCGAACATCTCGCGCTCGAAGATCGAGCTCATCCGGCGCGTCGCGTCGGTGGTCGGACCGTCGACGGGCGCCGCGTAGTCCCGCAGCGGTGTGCCGTAGAGGAGTTGGAAGCGCTCGGGGTTGGCGATGGCCCATCGGCGGTAGCCCTCGGCCGCGCTCACCAGGCGGGGCAGGTCCGCCTCGTCCGAGGGGGCGTCGACGGCGGCCTGCACGGCATCGGCCAGGTCGTCGTACGCCTTGGTGACGAGCGTGGTGACGAGGGCGTCCCGGCTCGGGAAGTAGTGGTAGAGCGCCTGCACGGTCATGCCGAGGCTGCGCGCCACCGCTCGCAACGACAGGGCGGCGGGCCCGTGTTCGGTGAGGTGGCGCTCGGCCGCGTCCACGATCTCCTGGGTGGCGGCGGCCCGGCGCCGTTCGCGCAGCGAGGGTGGGGCGGTGGTGCGTTCGTCGACGGCCATGCGGCGACCGTACGACGCCAACTCCTCTCGTGCGCCCCGATGTTGCGAAGTGTGAGGAAAATCTAACACTGCCAAATCTTCTTGCTCCTCACTAACGTCGTGCGCGGCGACGAAGAGTGCCCCGTTGGTCAACTCCGGCTGTTTCGCGCCGCTTTCACCGTATGGACATCAAACGTATGGATATCTAAGGAGAACAGGCGTGTTTGAACGCATAGCCGAACTGGCGATCCGCCGCTCCCGGCTGGTACTCGTCGTCGCCGTCGTGGCTGTGGCACTCATGGGCGTCCTGGGCGCCGGCGCGTTCGCCAAGTTGCAGGGCGGCGGCTACGACGACCCGGCCTCGCAGTCCTCCCGGGCCGCGAAGGTCATCGACGGGAAGTTCGGCGGGGAGACGAATCTGGTCCTGCTGGTCGGTGCTTCCGAAGGACGCGTCGACACTCCGACCGCGCAGCGGAGCGGCCGGGCCCTGGTGGCCGAACTCAGGAAGGACCAGCACCTCGAGAACGTCATCTCGTACTGGGACACGGGCAGTTCGGACCTCCGTTCCACGGACGGCCGCGACGCCATGGTGCTCGCCCATGTGAAGGGCGACGACACCGAGCGGGACGAGAACGCGAAGAGCGTCATCGACGCCTACACCGGGCCGTACGAGAAGACCCTCACGGTCCGGGCGGGCGGGGGCGCCGCCGTGACCAGCGACATGGGTACGCAGTCCGGCGAGGACCTCGTCCTGGCCGAGTCCATCGCCGTGCCGCTCACCCTCGTGCTCCTCCTGCTCGTCTTCGGCAGCATGGTCGCGGCCCTGCTGCCGCTGGCCATCGGCACCATCGCCATCGCGGGCACGTTCGCGGAGCTGTACGTCCTCGGCAGTGTCACCGACGTCTCCGTCTTCGCGATCAACCTGACCACGGCGCTGGGCCTGGGCCTGGGCATCGACTACGCCCTGCTGATGGTCAGCCGGTTCCGGGAGCAGCTCGCGACGGGGGCGAGCGTGGACGACGCCGTCCGGCGCACGGTGAGCACGGCGGGCCGTACGGTCGCGTTCTCCGCCGCGACCGTGGCGGCCGCGCTCGCGGCGCTCCTGGTGTTCCCGCAGTACTTCCTGCGCTCGTTCGGCTACGCCGGTGTCGGGGTCGTCGTCATCGCGGCCGTCAGCACCCTGTTCGTCATGCCGGCCTTGTTCGTCGTCCTGGGCCACCGGGTCAACGGCGGCCGGCTGCCCTGGGCGAACCGCACGCGTTCCGCCACCCGCGCACCCTTGTGGGGACGGCTGGCCGCCACCGTCATGCGGCGCCCCGCGCTCACCGCGCTGCCCGTCCTCGCGGTCCTGCTGGTCGCCGCCGGCCCGCTCCTCGGCATCACCTTCGGCACACCGGACGAACGCGTCCTGCCCGAGGACGCCCAGAGCCGCCAGGTCTCCTCGGTCCTGCGCGAGAAGTTCAACGGCAACGACGACTCCGCCCTCCACATCGTCATCGACAAGCCCCTGAGCAAGGCCCCGCTGGAGTCGTACGCCACCGAACTGTCCGGCCTCAAGGGCGTCGTCCGCGTCGAGACCAGCACGGGAACCTACGCCGACGGACAGTCCACGGCGACCGGCTCCGGCAATACCGCCCTCGGCCGCCCCGACGCACAGCAGATCAGCGTGGTGAGCACCCTGACACCGAAGTCCGACGCGGCCCAGAGCCTGGTCAAGGACGTGCGGGCGGTCGCCCCGCCCGCCGGGACACACCCGCTGGTGGGAGGGGTCGACGCCGTACTGGTCGACTCCAAGCACTCCGTCGGCAACCGGCTCCCGCTCGCCGTGGCCCTGGTCGCCCTCACCACCTTCCTCCTGCTCTTCCTCTTCACCGGCAGCGTCGTACAGCCGCTGCGCGCGCTGCTCCTCAACATGGTCAGCCTCGGCGCGACCCTCGGCGTCATGACCTGGATCTTCCAGGACGGCCACCTCTCCTCCGTGCTCGGCTTCACGGCACAGCCCATGGACGTCTCCATGACCGTGCTGATGTTCTGCATCGCCTTCGGCCTGTCGATGGACTACGAGGTCTTCGTCACCAGCCGGATCAAGGAACTCCACGACCTCGGCGAGGACAACGAGTCCGCCGTGACCAACGGCCTCGGGCACACGGGACGCATCGTCACCGCGGCCGCCTGTCTGCTCGCGGTGAGCTTCTTCGCCTTCGGGACGGCCAAGCTCAGCTTCATGCAACTCTTCGGCCTGGGCAGCGGGTTGGCCATTCTCATCGACGCCGTCGCCGTACGCGGCATCCTCGTCCCCGCCGCGATGCGCGTGCTCGGCCGCTCGGCCTGGTACGCGCCCGGCTTCCTGCGGAAGTTCCACGAGCGGTTCGGTCTGAGCGAGGGCGGTCCCGCGCCCGAGCCCGAGTCGGTCGAGAGGGATGCGTCCACAGTGCATTAGCTCTAATATGATTAGAGCTAATGTATCTAGCGGGGAGGGCCCGCCCGTGGACCTGCGGCAAGTGTTCGACGACCTGGTGCGCTTCGAGACCGACCTGTGGAACGGGATCGACGCCCGGCTCCGGCAGGAGTGCGACGTGACCCTGGGCGGTCTGAACGTGATGCTCGTCGTCGAACGCGCGGGTTCCTGCCGGGTGAACGACATAGCCGCCGCCCTCTCGATCACGGTCGGCGGCGCGAGTCAGGCCGTCGACCGGCTGGAGAAACTCGGCCACTGCACCCGGCGCCCGCACCCCGCCGACCGCCGCTCCTCGATCGTCGAACTGACGGCGGCGGGGCGGGAGTCGGTGGCGCAGGCCGGTCCCGTGTTCGACCGCGAACTTGCGGCACGACTGGCCGGCCCTCTCCCGGACTCGGCGCTCGGCCACCTCGCGAGCGCGCTCGCCGTGCTCCGCGCCGCCACCCCCGCACACCCGGGACCCGGGCCGACACCCCTGAAAAAGGAGACCAGATGAGCCCCGCACAAGCACGAGCAGTGCGCTTCGACCAGTACGGCGACCGTGACGTCCTCCACGTCACCGAGGTGCCGATGCCCCGACCTGGCGCAGGGGAAGTCCTCGTGGAGGTCCGGGCGGCCGGCATCAACCCCGGTGAGGCGGCGATCCGTTCGGGCGCGATGCACGAGCGGTTCCCCGCGACCTTCCCGTCCGGCCAGGGCAGCGACCTCGCCGGCGTCGTCACCGAACTCGGCGAGGGCGTAACCGACTTCAGCCTCGGCGACGAGGTTCTCGGCTTCTCCTGGCAGCGCTCCAGCCAGGCCACCCACGTCGTCGTACCGGTGTCGCAGCTCATCCCCAAGCCGGACGCCCTGAGTTGGGAGGTGGCAGGCTCCCTCTACGTCGTCGGCTGCACCGCGTGGGCCGCCGTCGAAGCGGTGGCCCCTAAGCCCGGTGAGACCGTCGCCGTCTCGGCCGCGGCCGGCGGTGTGGGCACCGTCGTCGTCCAACTCCTCGCCGTACGGGGCGCACACGTCCTCGGCATCGCCTCGCCCGCCAACGCCGACTGGCTCACCGCCCACGGAGCCACCCCGGTTCCGTACGGCGACCGGCTCGCCGACGCGCTCACCGCGGCGGCGCCCGACGGGATCGACGCCTTCATCGACCTCTTCGGCCCCGAGTACGTCCAACTCGCCGTGGAACTAGGCATTCCCAGGGACCGGATCGAGACGATCATCTCGTTCCAGAAGGCACAGGAACTGGGCACCAGGAGCGCGGGCAGCGCCGACGCCTCCACCCGAGAGGTCCTCACCGAGATGGCCGACCTCGTCGCCTCCGGCCGTATCGAGATCCCCATCGCCGCCACCTATCCGCTCGACCGCGTCCGTGACGCGTTCGCCGAGATCGAGAAGCGTCACACGCGCGGAAAGATCGTGCTCATCCCCTGAAGCGGCCTGGCGTCACTTGCTGCCGCGCAGCGCCGATGTCGTCTTCCCGGTGCGTTCACGGAGGAGCACCCGCAGCGTGTTGGGGTGCTCGTAGCCGACCCTCCGGGAGATCGTCTCCAGGGACAGGCCGGTGGTGCGCAGGAGATGGGACGCGCGTTCGATGCGCAGGTCCTGGACGAACCGGATCGGAGACGTCCCGACCGTGCGCTGCACGGCACGCTGTAGCGTCCGTTCGCTGATCCCGATGGCTCTCGCCGCCTCGGGGATGCTGATGGGCTCGGCCAGATGCTCACGGGTCCAGACCTCGAAGGCCGCGACGGTGGGATCGCTCTGGGCCAGCGCACTGGGAATCGTGTACGCCGCCTGCGACGGGCGTTCGTCGACCACGAGATAGCGGGCGACCAGGTCGGCGAGCGCGGGGCTGCCGGCCCGGACGATCGCCAGCGCGAGATCGACATGGCCGAAGGCCGCGCCGGCGGTGATGACGCCCTCGCAGCCGATGACCATCTGGCTGTGGTCGAGCTGGACCTTGGGATACCGGTTCCGGAACGCCGGCGACAGCCACCAGGTCGTCGTGGCGCGCAGCCCGTCCAGCACGCCCGCCTCGGCCAGCAGGAAGGTACCCGCGCAGGCCGACGCAACGGCCGTACCGCGGGCGCGAGTTCGCGCGATCAGATCGCGGACGGGCCGGGACACCTCGCCACCGACATGGTCGAGCAGCGCCGAGGCATCGCTCTCCCCGAGTGCCGGTACGACCAGGAGGTCCGCGGTCTCGGCGGCCTCGAGCGGCTCGGGGGACACGAGGAACCCCGCCCCCGTCCGCACCTGCGCAGCGGGGCCGACCAGTGTCACGTTCCAGGTGGGTGAGGACTCGTGGATCTGCCCGCCCAGCGCGTTGGCGTTGTTCAGCACGTCGAGGACCGCCGAGAGCCCCGAGTCGAACACACCGTCGTAGACGACGACCGCTACCTGCATGGCGGAAACACTATCAACGGTGTCGTTTCTGCCGCTGATGTGATCACCGGCCGCCGCCATAGGTTCGTCGTGCGCCGGGAGCCCGGCGGTTCGTACGCGAGGAGTGGTCACAGTGAAGGTCGGTCTGTTGGTACGCATCGAGGCCAAGCCGGAATACGCCGACGAGGTGGAGGCCATGCTGCGCGGAGCCCAGGAGTTGGCCGAGCGGGAAGAGGGCACGGTGACGTGGTTCGCGTTCCGTGAGAGCGCCACCGTCTTCGGGGTGTTCGACACCTTCGAGGACGAGGAGGGACGTCAGGCACACCTGGTGGGCCGGATCGCCGCCGCGCTGGGGGAGGCCGCGCAGACGAAGCTCGCCGCGCCGCCGGTGATCACCGCGGTCGACCTGCTGGGGGCCAAGGTCTCCTGACCGGAGCGGACACCCGTCCGTCCGGTCCAGGGATCCCTTGGCCTGCCGTCGAAGTGGTGACGCCCCGGCGCCACACGTGACGGTCCTCCCCGGTGTCAGCGGCGCAGCCCCAGCGCGGTGCGCCCCGCGTACCGCGCCTGGTAGCCCAAGTCCTCCTCGATACGGACGAGTTGGTTGTACTTGGCGGTGCGGTCGGACCGGGACAGCGAACCGGTCTTGATCTGGCCGCAGCCGGTCGCGACGGCGAGGTCGGCGATGGTGGTGTCCTCGGTCTCACCGGAGCGGTGGGACATGACGACGGTGTAGCCGGCCCGGTGGGCCGTCGCGACGGTGGCCAAGGTCTCGGTGAGGGTGCCGATCTGATTGACCTTCACCAGGACCGAGTTGGCGATCCCGTCCCGGATCCCGGCGCTCAGCAGCGCCTCGTTGGTGCAGAACACGTCGTCGCCGGTCAGCTGGCAGCGCTCGCCGAGCCGGGCGGTGAGCGCCTGCCAGCCCTCGTGGTCGTCCTCGGCCATCGGGTCCTCGATCGACGCGACGGGGTAGCGGTCGACCAACGTCGCGAGGTAGTCGGCGTGTTCGGCCGGGGTGCGGCGGACACCCTCGCCCGTGTAGTCGTAGACGCCGTCGTGGAAGAACTCGGACGTGGCCGGGTCCATGACGAGCGTGATGTCGGTGCCGGGCTTGTAGCCGGTCTTCTCGATGGCGTGCACGACGAAGTCGAGGGCCTCGTCGGCGGTGCGCAGGTCGGGGGCGAAGCCGCCCTCGTCGCCCACGTTCACGCTGTGGCCAGCGGCGATCAGGTCACGGCGCAGGGTGTGGAAGACCTCGGAGCCCATCCGGACGGCCTCGGCGAAGGTGGCCGCACCGATGGGCGCGATCATGAACTCCTGGAAGTCGAGCGGGTTGTCGGCGTGGGCGCCGCCGTTGACGATGTTCATCATCGGTACCGGCAGCAGGCGGGCGTCGACGCCGCCGATGTAACGGTACAGCGGCAGTCGGTGGGCGGTCGCGGCCGCTTTGGCGGTGGCCAGGGAGACGCCGAGCAGGGCGTTGGCGCCGAGTCGCGCCTTGTTGTCCGTACCGTCCAGTTCGATCATGGTCCGGTCCACGGCGGCCTGGTTCTCGGCGTCGAGTCCGATCACGGCGTCCGCGATGCTCTCGTTGACGGCGTCGACGGCGCGGCGAACTCCCTTGCCGTGGAACCGGGTTGGGTCGTCGTCGCGGAGTTCGACCGCTTCCCGGGCGCCGGTGGAGGCGCCCGACGGTACGCCGGCGCGGCCGAGCGAGCCGTCCTTGAGTTCGACGTCGACCTCGACGGTCGGATTCCCCCGGCTGTCGATGATCTCCCGTGCGACGACCCGGCTAATGGCGGTCACGGTGCAGCTCCTCATGCTGGGCCCGCGTCTCGGACATCGGCGGGCGGTAAGTTCCACTGAGAAACAAAGTGAGTCCTGAAAGAGAACCTACTATGGGCGCATGAGGATGCACAACGCCGACGAGACCTGCGGCATCGCCCGGGCCGCCGTGGTTCTGGGGGACTGGTGGAACGTTCTGATCCTGCGGGAGATCGCGCGCGGCCACGTCCGCTTCGACGCGCTGGCCGCCGAGATCGGACTGTCCCGCAACGTCCTCACCGAACGCCTCGGCCGGCTCGTCGCCCAAGGCGTCCTGCGCCGCAGCCTCTACCAACGACGACCGGTGCGCTACGAGTACGTGCTCACCGATGCCGGGCTCGCGCTGCTGCCCCTCCTCGTCGCCATGCAGAACTGGGGCGACCGATGGGTGCTCGGCGACGGAAGCCTCACCGCCACGGCCGACGCCGACAGTGCCGAGCACGCTCGCATGCACGCCCTGGCCGGCACCCGCGTGCCGGAAGAACTCCGACTCCCCGCCACTCGTGTGCCCGAGGACCTCGAACTCCCCGGCGCACAGGGCGCCGACCTGCCCGTGGTCTCACCGGACGCCGCCGCGACCGTGCTGTTCACCTACCCCGGCACAGGAGTCGACTGGGACGAGGAGATCCCCGGAACCCCCGGCTGCACCCTGGAGAACCGCCTCTTCCGGGACGCCTGGTCCGACTTCCGCCGCGCGGGCGTGGACATACGCGGCATGAGCACCCAACTCCCGTACGAACAGGCGGAGTTCGCCCGCGCCGAGGAGATCCCGTACCCGCTGCTCTCCGACGCCCGCCACCAACTTGGCGCGGCCCTACGGCTGCCGACGTTCCGGGGTGCCGGCCGCCTGCGCCACAAACGCCTGATCCTGATCGTCGACGCCGAACGGACCGTACGGCACACGCTGTTCCCGGTCGACGACATCCCGCATGCTGTCGGGCAGAGCCTGCGGTTGGCCGAGGAGTGCGCTCGTGCTGTCTGAAGCGGTGGGCCGTGCTACGCGAATCCGCCGTTGCTCATGAGGAGTTGGCCGTTGACCCACTGGCCTTCCGGCGAACAGAGGAAGTCGACGAGGTGGGCGGTGTCCTGCGGGGTGCCGAGGCGGTTCAGCGGCGTCTGGCGGAGCACGTGCGCGCGCCCTTCGTCGGTCATCCAACCGGTGTCCACCGGCCCCGGGTTGACGACGTTGGCGGTGATGCCGAGGCGGGCGAGTTCGTGTGCGGCGGCCAGGGTGATGCGGTCCAGGGCGCCCTTGCTGGCGCCGTAGGGGAGGTTGTCGACGGTGTGGTCGCTGGTGAGGGCGACGATCCGGCCGCTGCCCGGTGCGGCGGCGAACCGTCGGCCGTACTCGCGGATCAGCAGCCAGGTGGCGCGGGTGTTGACCGCGAAGTGCCGGTCGAAGCTTTCGACGGTGGTGTCGAGCAGACCGGAGTCGACGGACTCGCAGTGGCACATCACCAAGGCTGTGACACCGCCCAGGTCGCGTTCGACCGCGTCGAAGACACGGGCCGGAGTCTCCGGGTCGGCGAGGTCCGCCTCAACTGCCGTGATGGCGGCGCCGTGTTGGGCGAGGTCTTCGGTGATGGCGTCGGTCGCGCCCGCCTCGGGGCCCCAGGCCATGCGTTCGTCGTAGGGAGTCCAGTAGGTGAAGGCGATGTCCCAACCGGAGGCCGCGAGTTGACGCGCGATACCCGCGCCGATGCCGACGGTCCGCCCCACTCCGGTGATCAGGGCGAGCGGACGGGCAGTGGGGTGAACGGAGCTCGTCATCATGATCGGCGATC
The DNA here is from genome assembly GCF_048158785.1 of Streptomyces colwelliae. Lineage (NCBI taxonomy): Bacteria > Bacillati > Actinomycetota > Actinomycetes > Kitasatosporales > Streptomycetaceae > Streptomyces > Streptomyces colwelliae. The sequence continues at coordinate 32,112 of NZ_JBLTJC010000002.1, forward strand.
GTTCATGACCGCGACCGGAACGGCAACTGCCTTTTCCGCAGGGCTGCTTCTGTGCGGAAGCGACTGTCCGGCGCCCGTGTCGGGCAGGTCTCGACAGCGGCGACGCTCGGCGCGGTGTATCAGGATCAGGCCTTGACGCGAAGCCAGGTGTCGCCGGCGCGAAGCCACAGAATTCCGTCGCGCCCTTGACCGCAGCGCAGGACAACCGGCCCGGGCACTTCGACCTTGTGCCGCCCGGTCACGCTCCAGGTGTCGCCGAGCAGCTCGGCCCGGACCACTTCGGTTACCGGCTCGTTGTGGTCGCGCCTCGTGAGGACCGCTCGATTGCCGCGTACGGCGAATCCATCCGGTTTGCCCACAGGGCTCGGCCAGCTCGTCACCTCGCCCGTGGAGGGGATGATCCGCGTGAGGAACGTGCCGCCGCGACGCATCCCGGAGTACCAGATCAGCCACACCCGGTCGCCCTCGGTGGCAGCGGTGCAGCCCTGCAAAGGCCTGTCGGGGAGACGACCCGCGGGGGCCCAGATCGCTTCCCCCGCGGTACTCCAGCCGGCAAGCCCGGCTGACGACTCCGGATGTCCTCCGTAGATGCCCTCATCACCGTGGGCCGTCCAGATCGATCCGTTGTGGTCGGTCACCAGCGCGGGGATGTCGTCACCGATGCAGAAGGAGTCCTGCCGCTCGCCGCTCGCCAGGGAGAACACGGCGGCGTTCGGCGTCCACGAACCCGTGTCCCCCTTGCGCGTGCGACCGCCCGCAACGAGGAGTCGGGAGTCCGGGAGAAGAGCGATGTGACTGGGCCAGACCTGCACATCCTTGATCGGCCGGCGTCGAACCGACCCGTCGGCCTGCCGGATCACCAACACCCCGTCGAACGGCAGCTGCGGTCCCCATCCCACCCAGCCCTTGATGTAGGGGCTTTGGTGGAGGTACTTCCGGTGAACGAATAGGACGGCGAGTTCTCCTGTCGGCCCGACGGTCCACCACAGAGGGCGTCCCCCTGCCCGGAGGTCGGCGGGAGACGGCGCCCAGACTGTCTCCATTTCACTGATCTCCGACATCGCATCCCCCCGTCTTCGCCGCGGCACGGTAACAGGCCGTCCAAGTAAGCTACTTGATCGGCCATGCACCTTCGCAGCCTCCCGTCGGCGAAGGGCCCGGACCGCAGCGCCCAGAACATCCCGGCATCCCGGCACACGAGGAGAATCGACATGTCAGTCGACCCCTGCCCGTACCCCGACGATGGGGATGGGGAAGGAAAAGGGAAAGTAGAGGCGGAGGCACAGGAGTTGACGGGTGGCGGAACCGCCCGCGTCTTCCGTATCGGTGAGACCGTACGCAAGCCGGTCATGCCCTGGAGCCCCGCCGTGCACCGGCTGCTGGACCACCTCGAACGCCAGGGCTTCGAAAGCGCCCCCGCCGCGCACGGCACCGATGAACAGGGCCGGATGATCCTGACCTACCTGGCGGGCGACGTCGGCAACTACCCCCTGCCCGACGCGGTCCGCAGCAACCAGGCACTCACCACCTCGGCGCGCCTCCTGCGCCGCTACCACGACGCCACCACCGACCTCGCCCAACACCCCGGCGGTGACTGGCAGTTCGACGCGCTCGCGCCGGTCGAGGTGATCTGCCACGGCGACTTCGCCCCGTACAACTGCGTCTTCTCCGGCGAGAGGGCCGTAGGGCTCATCGACTTCGACGCCGCCCGCCCCGGCCCCCGGGCCTGGGACCTCGCCTACGCCCTCTACCGCTACGCCCCGCTCACCCACCCCGACAACCACGACGGCTGGGGCACGACCGAGCAACAGGCCCGCCGCGCACGGGACTTCCTCGACGCGTACGGCTGCACGCGTCAAGAACGGCAGGCGGTGATGGATACGGCCGCACCGCGGTTGCAGTCCCTCGCGGACTTCATGCAAGAAGGGGCGGCCGCCGGTGATGAGAACTTCCGGCGGCACATCAAGGAGGGGCATCTCGCCCTGTACGTACGGGACATCGACTACATCCGGGGCCATGCCGAGGTCTGGTCTCGTCTTGTCGTCGGACCGTAGGGCTCGTTCGGTGATGCCGAGGAGGGCGGGCCGTCAGGTGCGCCTCGCCGTGCCGTGAGCTGGTGTACGTGTCGTCGTCGTTCGGGTGCGCGGCGAGGGTCTGGCCAGAACCTAATGGTGGTGCTCGTGCCCCTGTTCCTGTTCGCCGTGCTCCGGTGAACCGCCCATCATCCGCAGCATGGCCGGGCCTCCGCTGCGCAGGAACCGTACGACCAGGCTCGCGGCCAGCAGCAGGAAGACGATGTTGAGCCAGGTCGTGTAGTTCCAGGTGATCCCGTCGTCGGGGATCTTGGCGTCGGCCTGGTCGGGGATCAGGCCGAGGCCGCCGAACGCGAACTCGACGATGTACCCGGCGACGGCCATCGCGGCGAAGAAGGTGACCAGCAGGAAGCCGGCCATCCGGGCGCCGTAGTACTTCCGGTAGATGTTCAGGATCGGCAGGATCAGCAGGTCGGCGTAGATGAAGGCGATCACTCCGCCGAAGCTGATGCCGCCCTTCCACAGCACCACCGCGAGGGGCACGTTGCCGATCGAGCAGACGAAGGTCGCGATGGCCACCAACGGGCCGACGAGCGGTCCGACCAGCTTCGCGGCGAGGGGATGATCCGCGAGGAAGAACGTGTGCCAGAAGCTGTCCGGCACCCAGGCGGCGATCGCGCCCGCGATCAGCAGCCCGGCCACCAGGTCCCGCAGGATCGCGGCCCACTCCATCACGAAGATGTGCGCCACGGACGTGAACCCGTTCCGCGAGAACAGCCGACGGACGAAGCTGCCCTCGCCCCCGATCGACATGTCCATCGCCGCATGCCCCTCCATGGAACCGGCCAGCCCGCGCTCCGCCTGCTCCTGCGCCCGGTCCAGCAGACGCTGACGCAGGAAGAGGCGGAACAGCACCGCGAGGACGACGATCATGATCGGCCCGCCGACGAACTCCGCGGCGGTGAACTGCCAGCCCATCAACAGGGCCAGGATCACGCCGAGTTCGACGACCAGGTTGGTGGAGGCGATCTCGAAGGCCATGGCCGCCGTGAAGTTCGCGCCCTTGCGGAACAGGGAACGGGCGAGCGCGACGGCCGCGTACGAGCAGGACGACGAGGCCGCGCCGAGCCCGGCGGACAGGGCGAGCGTGCGCGGCCGGTCGTCACCGAGCAGCCGTACGACCGTCGACCGGCGCACCACCGCCTGCACGACGGCGGAGAGCGTGAACCCGAGGATCAGCGCCCAGGTGACCTCCCAGGTCATCGAACCGGCAATGGACAACGCGTGCCCGATCGCTCCCATGAACCCGCCCCTCTCCGGTGTGTGCCTGACAGGGCGACTATACCCCCAGGGGGTATTAAGCGCGCGCGACAGGGCCTGTCGGCAAGGTCTGTCCGGCAAGGCCTGTCCGATACGGCTCCTGCGGTGACACCGACGATGGGAGGCCGTTCAACCGATCGGTTGAACGCGGCTTCAACCTCGCGCGCGTCCCTCGCTCCGTACGGACGACGCGAACGGTCCCCGAGCGGCTGAAGAATCACGAATGACCATGGCGCCGGGCTTCCGCCCACGCACCCCATGGCTTCAAGCCCCCCTCAGAGAGGCCCGCAGAGTGTCCAGTTTTCTCAGCAGACGACGTGTACTCGCCGGTGGAGCCGGTGCCGCCCTCGGGATGAGTGTGCTCGGTGCCGCGGCCACGCCCGCCGCTGCCGCCTCGGCCGGGCGGTCCTCCCGGAGTGGCTCCGGAGCCGAGGAGACCCGAACGCTCGACGAGCTGTACCGGGCCGCTCTGGCCGACGGCGGCAAGCTGGTGATCTACGCCGGGGGTGACACACCGACCCAGCAGGACGCCACCAAGGCGGCCTTCAAGAAGCGTTTTCCCGACATGGATCTGACGCTGATCGTCGACTACAGCAAGTACCACGACGTGCGCGTGGACAACCAGTTCGCGACCGACACCCTGGTCCCCGATGTCGTACAGCTCCAGACGCTCCAGGACTTCACGCGCTGGAAGGAGCAGGGCCGCCTCCTGCCCTACAAGGCTGCCGGGTTCTCGAAGGTCTACGACAGGTTCAAGGACCCGCAGGGCGCCTGGGTCGCCATCGGCGCGATCGCCTTCAGCTTCCTGTACGACGTCGCCGCGGTCGGGGCGGATGCTCCCAAGTCTCCGCTCGATCTGATCGACCCCAAGTGGAAGGGGAAGATCGCCTCGTCCTACCCGCACGACGACGACGCGTCCCTCTACCTCTACTCGCTGTACGCGCAGCGGTACGGCTGGGAGTGGGTGGCCGCGCTCGCCGGACAGGACGTGCGGTTCGCCCGGGGCAGCAACTCCCCGGGAGACGCCGTCCGCGCCGGGCAGAAGGCGATCGGCGTCGCCACATCGGGCTCGCTTGCCTCCACGTCTCCCGTGAAGTGGGTCGTGCCCGACAGCGACCCCTTCATGGCCTGGGGCCAGCGTGCCGCGATCCTGAAGCAGGCCAAGAACCGTACGGCCGCCAAGCTCTACCTCAACTGGCAGCTGTCCGACGCCCAGCAGCGGGCGTCCTTCAACGGCTGGTCGGTGCGGACCGACACCACGCTCGCGGCGGGGCTGAAGCCGCTCTGGGAGTACCCGAACGCGCACATCGACGGCTTCCCGCGCTTCATGGCCGACCGCGCGGAGGTCGAGCGGTGGAAGCAGACCTTCGCCCTCTACTTCGGCGAGGTCAAGGGTGATCCCTCCCCGGGCTGGCTGGGGCTGCACCCGGGGGCGTGACGGGCCCCACTGTTCACACTGTTCATACAGGTGGCGGATAGACTCGGGGACCCTGTCCGGATCACTTGTCCCAAGGGGATCTGCCGTGTCCGCTCGCGTTCCGCTGACCGCTCGCGGCAGCCGGCTCACCCTGGAGCACGTCTCCCATCTCGCGCTGTTCCTCGTCGTCGGGGCGGGCTTCGTCCGGCTCGCCCTGATCGACGTCCCGTTGTGCTGGTACATCGTGAGCCTCAGCGGAGCGCTGGCACTGGTGTACGCGGGCGGACTGACGTGGTGGGACCGGCTCGGGCCGCTCGGCAGGCGCGCGTGGATCCCCGTACTGATCCTGCTGTGGACCGTCCTGACCTTCCTCACCCAGGCACCGCTGACAACTGCCTACGTGTGGTGCGCCGTTCCGCTCGCCTGTGCCGCCCTGCGCGTGCTGGGCCGCCGCGCTGCCGTGGTGACCGTGGCCGTGATCACCGTCGTACTCGTCGGGTCGCTCGTGCGGTCCACGGGAGGATTCGACCCCGAGGTCGCGCTGGTCCCCGTCGCGGCGGTGTGGGCGACCGTCGCCCTCTACCGGACCCAGCAGCGGGACGCGGCCGTCCGCCAGCGGCTCGTCGAAGAACTGCGCGACACACGGGACACGTTGGCGAAGCAACAGCGTCAGGCGGGCGTGCTCGCGGAGCGCACCCGTATCGCCCGCGACCTGCACGACACCCTGGCCCAGGAGCTCGCCGGCAGCGTGATGCTGCTCCAGGTGGCCGAGCGCGACTGGGACGAGCGGCCGGACGTGGCGCGTACCCGGGTCCGCGCCGTCACCGACGGCCTCGGCGCGAATCTGGCGGAGACCCGGAGGATGATCCGCGATCTCACTCCCGCCGCCGTCGCCGAAGCGGGCCTGGAGGACGCGCTGCGGCTGCTGTGCGCCCGATCGCGGACGGAAGGCGCCGGGGCTCGGGTCCAGTTCCGCGCGGTGGGCACGCAGCAGCCGGTCCTCGACGACCACACGGCCACCACCCTCTTCCGCGTCGCCCAGAGCACGATGGCGAACGTACGCGAACACGCCCGCGCGACAAGCGTGTTGGTCACCTACCGGCGGCACCGGGACCGGGTGGAACTCGAAGTGAGCGACGACGGGCTGGGCTTCGACCCCGCCGCGGCCTTCGCTGCCGGTGCCCGCGCGGACCGCGGCTTCGGGCTGCCCGCGGCCAGGGCGCGGTTGCGCGAATGCGGCGGAGACCTCGACGTCAGCAGCGTGCCGGGGCGGGGGACCAGGATCCGCGCCACGGTGTCCGCCGCGCCCCGGATCCAACCGGTCGCACCTCTCACCGCGGCGACCACCGCATGACCGCCGCACCGCTCCGCCTCCTGGTCGCGGACGACCACGCCGTCGTACGGGCCGGACTGCGCGCCCTGCTCGACGGCGAACCGGACCTCGACGTGATCGCCGAGGCCGGCAGCGGTGAGGAAGCCGTGCGGCTGGCAGCCCGGTTGACGCCCGATGTCGCGCTGATGGATCTGCGGTTCGCCGGGGCGGGGAGCGGTATCGACGGCATCGAGGCCGTGCGTCGGCTCGCCGTGCGGGCGCCGGGCGTGGCTGTCGTCATGCTGACCAGCTATGCCGGACGGGCCGATGTCGTACGGGCGTTGGAGGCGGGCGCCCGCGGCTATGTGCTCAAGGCGGGTGCGCCGGAGGAACTCTTCCAGGCGGTCCGTACGGCCGCCGGCGGCTCGGTCGGGCTGGCCTCGGACGTCGTCGGCGAACTCGTCGGCCAAGTGGTCAGCCCCGCGCAGGAGTTGACCCAGCGCGAGATCGAGGTCGTCCGGCTGATGGCCGAGGGCCGCAGCAACCGGGCCATCGCCGAGGCGTTGTTCCTCAGCGAGGCCACGGTCAAGACCCATCTCGTGCGGATCTACCGCAAGTTCAAGGTCGACAACCGGGCGGCGGCCGTGTCGGAGGCCGTCCGCCGGGGGCTGCTCGAACTCACATGAGCCGTCGTCAGATCGCGGGCCGGCGCACTACCGCGACATCCCTGGGGGAGAGCACGGGGAAGCCGTCCTCGCCCGCGCTGCCGACCAGCAGTTCCCCGGACAGACCGGTCAACGGCACTGTCCCGTCGGTCCGGTTGACCAGGAACAGATAGCGGCTCTCGGCGTTCCGGCGCACGGTCAGCTCCACAACTCCCCTCGCGGCGTCCGGGAGTTCACTGGCGACACCGGCGGGCGCGAGCAACTCGGGGAGCAGCCCGGCGAGGCCCTCGCGGCCCAGCCGCGTGGAGACGTACGCGGCCGAACCCCCGCCCACCGTACGGCGGGTGACGGCGGGGCGGCCGGCGTACGTACCGCTGCGGTAGTGGGCCAACACCTCCACCTCGGGATCGGTCACCGTGATCCGGTCGGTCCACAGGGAACCCGTGGCGGAGCCGCCGAGGTCCAGCTCGACCGTGTCGCCGTCGAGCAGCGGGCCGAACTCCTCGACGCGGATGCCCAACAGGTCGCGCAGGGCGCCCGGGTAGCCGCCGAGCCAGATGTGGTCGTTCTCGTCCACGACACCGGAGAAGTAGGTGGAGACCAGGTGGCCGCCCTGCTCGACGTAGCGCGTGAGTTCCTTGGACAGGGCCGCCGGGATCATGTGCAGCACCGGCGTGATCACCACGTCGTAGCGGTCCAGGGCGGTCTGCGCCGTGACGATGTCGGCGCGGACGCCGAGGTCGAGGAGGGCGGAGTACCAGTCGAGGGCCTCCTGCCGGTAGTCGAGCCGGTCGGTGGGGTGCGAGTCCTGCTCGCTCGCCCACCAGGACTCCCAGTCGAAGACGATGCCGACCCGGGCCGTCTCGCGGTCCGACCCGGCGATGGGCGCCAACGTCCGCAGTGTGCGCCCGAGTTCGGCCACCGCGCGGAAGACCTCGCTGTCGGCACCGGCGTGCGGGACCATCGCGGAGTGGTACTTCTCGGCGCCGGCCGCCGACTGGCGCCACTGGAAGTAGCAGACGGCGTCGGCGCCGTGCGCGACGTGCAGGAGGGAGTCGCGGGCCAGGTCGCCGGGGCGCTTGGCCACGTTGACGGGCTGCCAGTTGACGGCGCTGGTGGAGTGCTCCATGAGGAACCACGGGCGGCCGGCGGAGATGCCGCTGACGAGGTTCGCGGAGAACGACAGCTCGTCGCGGTCCTGCGAACCGGGCGTGACGTAGTGGTCGTTGGAGACGAAGTCGATCTCGGCGGCCCAGTCGGCGTAGTTCATGCCCTTGGTGTTGCCCATCACCATGAAGTTGGTGGTGACCGGCACGTCCGGGGTGATCTCGCGCAACAGGTCGCGCTCCAAGCGCAGATGGTCCTTGAGCGCGTCGGAGGAGAAACGCTTGAAGTCCAGCTGCTGGGTGGGGTTCGGGAAGGAGGCGGCCAGCCGGGGCGGCAGTATCTGCTCCCAGTCGCTGTACCGCTGCGACCAGAAGGCCGTGCCCCAGGCCTGGTTGAGCGTGTCGATCGTGGTGTAGCGGGCGCGGAGCCAGTCGCGGAAGGCGCGGGCCGCATCGTCGGAGTAGTCGTAGACGTTGTGGCAGCCCAGCTCGTTCGAGACGTGCCAGGCGACCAGCGCGGGGTGGTCCGCGTACCGCTCGGCCAACTTCCGTACCAGGCGCAGCGCGTGCTCGCGGAAGACGGGCGAGGTGGGACGCCAGTGCTGGCGGCCGCCCGGCCACAGGGTCTCGCCGGCTGCGGTGACCGGGAGGATCTCCGGGTGCTCCGTGCTCAGCCACGGCGGCGGGGACGCGGTGGCGGTGGCCAGGTCGACGCCGATGCCGCCCGCGTGCAGCAGGTCCATGATCTCGTCGAGCCAGCCGAAGTCCCATGCGTCCCGGGCGGGTTGGATGCGGGCCCAGGAGAAGATCCCCAAGGAGACGATGTTGACGCCGGCCTCGCGCATCAGCCGGATGTCCTCGTCCCACACCTCCCGCGGCCACTGCTCCGGGTTGTAGTCGGCGCCGTAGGCGAGACGGGGGGTGGCGTCACCGTCCGGCCCGTGCCGCAACTGGGACAGGAGGGTGGAGATCATGATGGTCCTTCCGGTTACTGCACGGGCGGTACGAGATGCGGGGTGGAGTCCGGGCGGCCGCCGCCGAGCGAACTGCTGCTCGGCGGCGGCTCCCGAGGAGGTGCCGGTTACTTCTTGAGGCGGCTACTTCGAGCGGGTCACTACTTGTTGACCGTGAAGCCCTGCTCGTTGCCGTACTTGACGGAGGCGTCCTGCCAGCTCTTCAGACCCTGAGCCAGCGTGGTGCCCGAGATGTAGGCCTTGCCGACGGTGTCGTTGAAGATCGAGTTGGCGTACTGCTGGAAGGGCAGGTACGACCAGTCGGAAGCGACCTCGGACGCGGACTGGGCGAAGATCTTGTTCGCCTGCTGCCCGCCGAAGTACGGGAACGTCTTGTCCTGGAACGCCGCGGACTGCTGCTCGGCCTTGGTGGCCGGGAAGGCGCCCTCGTTCACGCGGGTCTGGATGCCGGCGCCGGCGTTGGCGTACTGGACGAACGCGTAGGCGAGTTCCTTGTTCTTGCCCAGAGTGGGCAGGGTGAGGGAGCTGCCGCCGTTCTCCGCGCTGGCCTTGCCGCCCGCGGTCCACTGCGGCATCGGGGCCGCGCGCCAGTCACCGGAGGCACCGGCGACGCCGCTGACGAAGTTGGCGGGCATCCAGGCACCGGTGGTCAGGGTGGCGATGGTGCCGTCACCGAGGCCCTTGTACCAGTCGTCGGTCCAGCCGTTGATCGGCGCGAGGAGCTTCTCGTCGATCAGCTTCTGCCAGGTCTCCGTGTACTTCTTGGCGCCCGCGTCCTCGAAGTTGACGGTCACCTTGGTGCCGTCGACCTTGTAGGGGCGCGAACCGGCCTGCCACAGCATGCTGGTGGTGAAGCCCGCGTCACCGGCGTCGTTGGCGATGTACGCCTTCGGGTCGGCCTTGTGCAGCTTGCGGGCCGCGACGACGTACTCGTCCCACGTGGTCGGGACGGCGATCTTGTACTTGTCGAAGACCTTCTTGTTGTAGAACATCGCCATCGGGCCCGAGTCCATCGGCAGGCCGTAGACCTTGGAGCCGTCGCTCACGGCGTTCCACGGACCCGCGGTGTACTTGGAGGCCAGCTTGTCGGCGCCGTAGGGCGTCAGGTCGGTCAGGCCCTTGGTGAGGGAGTACTGGCTCAGCGCGAAGTACTCGACCTGGGCGACGTCGGGGACGCCCTTGCCGGCCGCGATCGCGTTCGACAGCGCGGTGTAGTACTTGTCACCGGACTTGTCGCTGACCAGGTTGATCTTGACCTTGGGGTACTTCTTCTCGAAGTCGGCGGCGACCGTCTTCAGCGTGGGCTCCCAGGCCCAGACGTTGACCGTGCCGCCCTTCTTCAGGGCCGCCTGGATGTCAGAGGCGGAGACAGCCTTGGTGCTGGAGCTGTCGTCGTCCGAACTGCCGCACGCGGTCGCGCCCAGGGAGAGGACGGAGAGGAGGGCGAGGCCGCGCAGCAGGCGGCCGGTGGTTCTGCGCATGGAGGTGCTTCCACTTCTTCGTGGGTGGGACTACTTGAGGGTTGGGTTATTCCTTGACGCTTCCGGCGGCGAGACCCGACTGCCAGTACTTCTGGAGCAGCAGGAACGCGGCGATCAGCGGCACGATGGTGAGCAGCGAACCCGTGATCACCAAGTTGAAGATGACGTCGCCGCCGATCGTCTGGGCCTGGGAACTCCAGGCGCTCAGGCCCAGGGTCAGCGGGTACCAGTTCGGATCCCTGAGCATGATCAGCGGCAGGAAGTAGTTGTTCCACGTCGCGACCGTGGTGAACAGCAGCACCGTCACGACACCGGGGGCGAGCAGCGGCAGCGAGACCTGGAAGAAGGTGCGGATCTCGCCCGCTCCGTCGATCCGCGCGGCTTCGAGGAGTTCGACCGGGATGGCCTCTGTGGCGAAGACCCACATCAGGTACAGGCCGAACGGCGAGACCAGCGAGGGGATGATCACCGCCCACGGGGTGTCCGTGAGCCCCACCTTGCTGAACATCAGGAAGGTCGGCACCGCGAGGGCCGTACCGGGAACCGCCACGGCACCGATGACCACGGCGAAGACGGCGCGCTTGCCGGGGAAGTTGAACTTCGCCAGAGCGTAGCCGCCGAGGATCGACAGGAAGGTGGCACCGCCGGCGCCGAGGACGACGTACAGCAGGGTGTTCAGCAGCCAGCGGCCGAAGATGCCGTCGTGGTAGGTGAACGTGTCGTGGATGTTGGACCAGAGGGCGAAGTTGTGGGCGAACCACAGGCCGTTGGAGTCCGAGAGTCCCTGCTGCGTCTTGGTCGCGTTGATGACCAGCCACAGCAGCGGCACCACGGTGTAGACCAGGATCAGACCGGTGAGCACGGTCAGCAGCACGCTGCGCTTGGGGCGCCCGGGGGAGTGCTTCTTGCGCGGGGTGCGCAGCCGGGGCGCGCCCTTGTGGCCGCCGCCGGACGGCGTGGATGCGGAGGGAGAGGCGGTGGTGACGGGGGTGCTCATGGCTCAGGCTCCCTTGCGCATGCCGCGGAGCTGCACGACGTAGGCGATGATCATGGTGATCAGCCCCATGATGATGGCGACCGCCGCGGAGTAGTTGTGCTGCTGTCCGTTGAAGGACAGTGAGTACGTGTAGAAGTTCGGCGTGTAGTCCGTCGTGATGGCGTTGCGCGCCAGCGGCCGCAGGATGCTCGGCTCGTTGAAGAGCTGGAAGCTGCCGATGATCGAGAAGATCGTCGCGATGACCAGGGCGCCGCGGATCGCGGGGAGCTTGATGGCCGTGATGACCCGGAACTGCCCGGCGCCGTCGATCTCCGCCGCCTCGTACAGCGAGGTCGGGATGACCCGCAGCGCGGAGTAGAAGATCAGCATGTTGTAGCCGACGAACTCCCAGGTCACGATGTTGCCGATCGACGCCAGGACCAGGTGCGCGGAGAGCGGGTCGGGCAGCGTCACGTCGAACGCGCTGTTGATGTCACCCACCAGACCGAACTGCGTGCCGTACATGAAGCCCCACATCAGGGTGGCCACCACGGCGGGCACGGCGTACGGCAGGAAGATCGAGATCCGGAAGAAGTCCCGGCCGAAGAGCCGGCCGCTGTCCAGCGCGAGCGCCACGAACAGGGCGATGCCGAGCATGATCGGCACCTGGATCACCAGGAACAGCGAGACCCGCTCCAGGGAGGACCAGAACTCGTCGTCCTGGAAGGCCTGCGTGTAGTTGTCCAGGCCGACGAAGTGGTTGCCGCCGATGAGCTGGTCGCGGAAGAGGCTGAGATAGATCGAGTACGCGATCGGAGCCAGGAAGACGAAGGCGAAGACCACCGCGAAGGGCCCGATGAAACCCCACCCTGTCCAGGAACGTCGGTCCCGTTTCGCCGACTGCCTGGTAGGAGGCCGAGTCGCGGCCGCAGGGGGTTGAAGCGTCGTCATGTAGTTCCTCGCTCGTCCATCTCGGAACCGGCGTCACACGCCGTCGCGATGTTGCGTAAACAGCCCGGTCCACAACGGCCCCGGCCTGTTATGTTTACGTAAACATCTGATGGCGGCATGTCTACACTGCCCCAATGTCGGTGGTCAAGGGTCGTTTGGGGAAACACGGCCGAGGCGATCGGATCGATATGTGAGGGATACAGGTGGACACAGTGAGCGACGCCTCGGGCGGTACGGAGAAGCCACGCAGACGCACCGGGAAACGGACGTCGAGACGCGCCCCGAGCGCGTCCATGGCGGATGTCGCGCGCGTCGCCGGCGTGTCGTCACAGACGGTCTCCCGCGTGTCGAACGGCTTCGCAGGCGTCAACGAGGAGACCCGGCAACAGGTCCTCGCCGCCATGAAGGAGCTGGGCTACCGGCCCAACAGCGCCGCCCGCGCGCTGAAACGCGGTGAGTTCCGCACCATCGGCGTGATCACCTTCAACCTCTCCACCACCGGCAACATGCGCACCCTGGAGGCGATCGCCACCTCCGCGGCGCACGAGGGCTACGCCGTCACGCTCCTGCCGGTCGCCGTGCCCACCCAGGACGAGGTGCGCGGCGCCTTCTCCCGCCTCGGCGAACTCGCCGTCGACGCCGTCATCGCCATCATGGAGGTCCACCTCCTGGACGCGGCGACCATCTCCCTGCCGCCCCACGTCCAGGTCGTCGTCGCCGACTCCGACGCGGGCGACCGCTACAGCGTGGTCGACACCGACCAGAACGGCGGAGCGCGGGCCGCCGTACGCCACCTCCTTGACCTCGGGCATCGCACGGTCTGGCACCTCGCCGGACCCGAGGAGTCCTTCGCCGCCCAGCGCCGCGCCGACGCCTGGAGCGCCGAACTCGCCGACGCGGGGCGGCCCGTGCCCCCCGTCGTACGCGGCGACTGGTCCGCGGAGTCGGGCTACCGCGTGGGACTGGAACTCGCCCAACAGACCGACTGCACAGCGGTGTTCGCGGCCAACGACCAGATGGCCCTGGGCCTGCTGCGGGCCCTGCACGAGCGCGGCCGGCGCATCCCCGAGGACGTCAGCGTCATCGGCTTCGACGACATCCCCGAGGCCGGCTCCTTCCTGCCACCCCTCACCACCGTCCACCAGGACTTCGCCGAGGTCGGCCGCCTGTGCGTGGAAGGTGTCCTACGGCGGATGCGGGAGCGCGGCGACGAGCACGGCACCACGCTGGTGCCCACGAAACTCGTCATACGTGACAGCACGGCAGCGCCCGCCATCGCCGACGAGTAGCGGACGCAAAGAACTCCGGCCCCCTGCCTGGGCAGGAGGGCCGGAACATCATGCGCGCACGGCTCAGGCCGTCGTCTCCGGGCGGCCGGGACGGGACCAGTGCGTGTGGAAGGCTCCGGTACGGTCCGTACGGCCGTAGGTGTGGGCGCCGAAGAAGTCGCGCTGGCCCTGGAGCAGGGCCGCCGGCAGCCGGTCGGCGCGCAGCGTGTCGTAGTGCGACAGGGCGGCGGAGAACGCCGGGACGGGGATGCCGCGGCGGGCCGCGGAGGCGACCACCTCGCGCCAGGGGACCTGCGCGTCGCCGATCTCCTGCGCGAAACGCTCCTCGCCCAACAGGCTGACCAGCCCCGGATCGGCCGTGTACGCGGCACGGATGCGGTCGAGGAAGGAGGCGCGGATGATGCAGCCGCCGCGCCAGATCCCGGCGACCGCGGCGAGGTCGATCGACCAGTCGAACTCGGTCGCCGCGTCCTGGATCATCTTCCAGCCCTGGTCGTAGGCGATGACCTTCGAGGCGTACAGCGCCTGCTCGACCTGGGCGGTGAACCGGTCGGCCTCGGTGCGGCTCAGCGGGGGAGTGGTGCCGCCGGGCAGGCCACGGTAGGCCGCGCGCAGGTCGCCCTGGCTGGAGGAGGCGCGCGCGAAGGTGGCCTGCGCGATCGCGGTGACCGGCGAACCCAGCTCCAGCGCGGTCTGCACGGTCCAGCGGCCGGTGCCCTTCTGCCCGGCCGCGTCGGTGACGATGTCGACGAACGCCTTGCCGGTCTCCGCGTCGGTGTGGGCGAGGACCTCGGCGGTGATCTCGATCAGGTAGGAACCGAGCCGCCCCTCGTTCCAGCGGCGGAAGACGTCCGCGATCTCGGCCGGGGTGTAGCCGCCGACCTGGCGCAGCAGGTCGTACGCCTCGGCGATGAGCTGCATGTCGGCGTACTCGATGCCGTTGTGCACCATCTTGACGAAGTGCCCGGCGCCGTCGGTCCCGATGTGCGTGGAACAGGGCTCACCGTCGACCTTCGCGCTGACGGACTCGAACATCGGCCCCAGCACGGCGTACGACTCCGCCGAACCGCCGGGCATGATGGACGGCCCGTTCAGCGCGCCCTCCTCGCCGCCGGAGACACCGGCGCCGACGAAGTGCAGGCCCTTGTCGCGCAGGGCGGCCTCGCGGCGGCGGGTGTCGGCGAAGTGGGCGTTGCCGCCGTCGATGATCATGTCGCCGGGCTCCATGAGCGCGGCGAACTCGTCGATCACGGCGTCGGTGGCCGGACCGGCCTGCACCATGATCATCAGGCGGCGGGGCTTCTCGAGCGCGGACACGAACTCCTGGGCCGTCTCGGCCGGGACGAAGGCGCCCTCGTCGCCGTACTCCTTCATCAACTCATGGGTGCGGTGCGGCGATCGGTTGTGGACGGCGACCGTGTAGCCGTTGCGGGCGAAGTTGCGTGCGAGGTTGCGGCCCATCACGCCGAGGCCGGTGACGCCGATCTGGGCGGTTCCGTCGGCGGCGGGGGTGTGCGGTGCGGATGCGTTCATGGGGTGCCTGTTCTCCGGGTCGGTGACGTGGCGGGTCGGCGCGGGGCGCCCATGACCGCAGGTACGTCTGTGATCACGAATTGACTCGAAGTCCGGGAACCCGATTCGTAATTCGTTCCGGCGCCCCGCAGTCGGACCTACCTCTCAGCAACCCGTTCCGGCCGGGGCGAATTCCACGCGCACGTGGTCGTCCGCGGTGCGGACCTCGTCGTAGACGGCGCGCGTGACCTGGTACCAGACGTCGTCCCTGCCGGTGTCGCCGCCGACGTCGTCGAGGCTCACGCACCACCGTTCCGCGCGGACGATCCGGGTGTACGTCTCGGTGCCGCTGCGCATCTTCGAGCACTTCCGGTACCGCTCCGTGGTGGTCCAGGTGCGGGTCTTCTTCTTGGCGCCCGATCCCGAACTGGACGTGTGCCGGATCTTTTTGGTGGCGGACGAGCACTTGGTGACGGTGTGCGGCCGAGTGCCCTTCGTCGTCTGTCTGGCGAGGTGACGGACCGAGTCACGGAGCCCGGTCACGGTGTCGGGGGTGGGCCGGGCTGTCGGTGCGGTGCTGCTCGAACCGCTCTGGCCGACGCCGGACGCGGACCGCGCACTGTCGCCGCTTCCGCTCCCGCCGCCGCATGCGCTGAGCGCTCCGATGAGAAGTGCTGTCAGTCCGCCCACTATCAATTGCTTGGTGAACATGCCCCCGCCGCCTGTGATTTGGAAACGGTCAGCGTAACTGATCATGGGGAAGGTCAGCGGGAGGCGAGCGCGAACTGCCGCTGCTGCCAGGCCTGTGTGGTGGCCGGTACCTCCAACACGCCCTGAAGGCTGGGCAGTTTCCGCGGGCCGCGCGACACTGTCCGCTGCTCCGGTACCGCTGTCCGGCCACGACCGGTGGCGAAGACGTACAGGCGCAGCAGCAGGAAACGGGCGAGTCCGGCAAGCCCCGAAGCGCCGAGGTAGACGACCTGCTCGGTCAGCGCCCCGGGCGTCGACTGCACCAGGTGCAGGACGAACATCGCGGCGCAGGTCACCACGTAGGCCGCCGCGGCCGAGCCCGCCGACTGCCAGTGCTGGCGCCACCCGGCGTGCCGCCCCGAGCCGAAGGTGAAACGGGCGTGGAGTTCCGTGCACAGGAGAGTGGAGACGACGGTGATCAGCGCGTTCGCCAGCGCCCAGGGCAGCTGCTCGGCAAGCAGCGTCACGGCGCCGCTGGAGAGGAGCCCGACACCGCCGCCCAGCGCCACGAACCGGGCGAAGGAGGCGAGCGGACCGGGAGCGGCCGGGGTCCGGGGCGCGTCGTCCATGGCGGTCTCCATCCGCTCCGTACGCTGCGCCTCTGGATGCGACCGCGTAAGTTTGCTTGACTTACTCAACTATAGCGGATTGATTGAGTTACGCAAGTACATTTTCGCGGCGGGGGACCACACCCACAGGTGGACTCCGTACAATGCGGCCTGATCATGGGTGAGTTACTGGTGAGATGCGCGACGTTCAACGTGCTGCACGGTCGGCAGATCCAGCCGGACGGCCGCCCGGACCCCGCTGCCCCCGGCGATCCCTCGGCTCCCCTCGCCGAAGCCGTCGCGGGCCTGGACGCCGACGTGGTGGCACTCCAGGAGATCGACTGCCTCCAGGAACGGTCGGGCGCTGTCGATCAGGCAGCCGTCGCGGCCGAGGCGATGGGCGCGCGGCACTGGCGCTACGCGACGGCGCTGCACTGCCGCTCCGTGCCGGGCCGGGGCTGGGTCCTCGACCCTAGCGAACCCGGGATGCGCGTCTACGGCCCCGATGGCCGGCAGCCCGAAGTCCCTTCGCACGGACTGGCGTTGCTGTCCCGGCTGCCGGTCCACGAGTGGCGGGCCCTACGGCTTCCGGCGGCCCCCTTCGGTATGCCGTTGCGGGTCGCCGGGCGGGCCGCTCCGGTGCTGGCCCGGGATCAGCCCCGGGCCGTCCTGGCCGCCGTACTGGAAGGACCACAGGGCCCGTTCACCGTCGTGGCCGTCCATCTGTCGTTCGTGCCGGGGTGGAACATCGGGCAACTGCGCACCGTGCGCCGCTGGATCGCCGATCTGCCCCAACCCCAGGTGCTGATGGGCGACTTCAACCTCTTCGGAGCGCTTCCCCGGCTCACCCTGAACGCGACCGCGCCGCGTGGCTGGCGGAGTTCGGCCCGGCCGGCGACCTTTCCGTCACACCGGCCGCTCGTCCAGCTCGACCACATCATGACGACGGGGCTCGGCGAGGACGCCGTAGGGACGGTGTGCGTCCCGAGGACGGCGATCTCGGATCACCGGCCGCTGGTGGTGGAGCTGTCGCTCTGAGTCAGTTCCACAAGGGGTAGGTCACGGTGTGCTGGAACTTGTCCGGCCTCGCGCCGGGGTACGTCAGGGTGATCTCGCCGTACTGCCGCACCTGCGGATGCCGCTTCCAGGTCTGCGCGGAGTCGAGCCGGACGGTCACCGGGAACGAGTGGAACTTGCCCACCGCGCAATAGGGCTTGCAGTCGTTCACCCAGTTGACGCCCGTCGCCGTCGCGGAGTCGGCGTTCCAGGACGTCCAACGCAGCGACGCGAGGCGGCTGTTGCCGTCGCCGCAGGCGAGCATGAAGTCGGTGGGGCGCACCTCGGGGTGCCACAGACAGTCGACGAGCACGGGATCCTGGAGCTGCCGGTGGGCCGCCACCGGCACCGCGGTCGGGGCCGCCGACGACGTACCGACGGTCGGCCCGAGCAGGGCTGCGGCACAGAGCGTGACGATTCCGACCATGGTGTGTTTGTACATGTCCGCTCCCGGCCGCCTGTTCGTCCTCGTCGCCCCGCACCCGCACCGGCGGTGGGCCCGCCTGCCGGGGCACGGTCGTCGTGTCTCTGTCGACGCTACGACCGTGCCCCAGGATGCACCACTCGTACGGATCAACGAGGCGGTTGGCCGGGAGTGTCGCGGGGTGTGCGGTCAGGGCCGGGAAATGCCCGGCCCCGATCGGATCAGGCGGGCCGTACGGCGCCCCGGATGGCGGCGGCACCGGCGTAGAAGATCGACTCCTCGCGTATCGGCGTACCCGGGCTCGGCGCGTGGATCATCAGGCCGTTGCCGGTGTAGAGGCCGACGTGGTCGATGCTGTCGTAGAAGAAGATCAGGTCGCCGGGGCGGATGTCCGTGAGCGGGACGAGGGCGCCGGCGCCCGACTGTTCCTGGGCGGTGCGCGGGAGGAGGACGCCCGCGGCCTTCCAGGCGGCCTGGGTGAGGCTGGAGCAGTCGTAGGCGTCCGGTCCCGCCGCGCCCCACAGGCACGGCCTGCCGATCTGTGCGCGGGCGAAGGCGAGCGCGGCGCTGGTCTTGCTGAGCGTGCTGGGGTCCTGCGGTGCGGCGGGTACGGCCGCGGCGGGTGCCGGGCTGATGGTCGGGGCCGCGGGGAGAATGATCTCCGGGGGCATCGTCGGAGCCGTGGGCAGGGTGAACTCGGGAGCGACGGCCGGGGCCGCGGCGAAGGAGACCTCGGCGGCGGGCGGGGCCGGCTGCCACTCCTGCTGCGGCGGGCGCCAGTCCGGCTCCGGCGTGGTGTACCCGGTGGGCTGCTGGGGCACCATCGGAATCTGCCCGGTGGACCAGGCGGGTTGCTCGGCAACCACAGGGAACTGCCCGGTGGACCAGGTAGGCTGCTCGGTCGCCATGGGAACCTGCCCGGTCGACCAGGCCTGTTGCTGGGGCACGATGGGCATCTGCCCCGTGGACCAGGCCTGTTGCTCGGCCACGACGGGCATCTGCCCGGTCGACCACATCTGCTGTTCGGGGACCATGGGCATCGACCCGGTCGACCACGTCGTCTCCGGGGCGGACAAGCTCGTCTCCGAGGGCGGCCAAGTAGCCATCGCCGGGGCCGGTTCGGTGCGCGGAGCGGCGATGTACGGGAGCAGCTCCAGGTCCGCGGTGAGCGGGTCGAAGGCCGGCGCCGGGGCGGCCGCGACGGCGAACTGCTGCGGTTCCACGGCGGGCGTGGGCGGCACTTCGATCGCGGGCACGGGCGGCAGGTCGAGGACGGTGGCCTGGGGCATCTGAGCCATCTGCTGCATCTGCTGCATCTGCTGCACCTGAGGCAACTGGGGTGTCTGCGGTGCGGCGGGCGGCAGCGTGGCGATGGGTCCGGCCGTCAACTCCGCGACAGGCGCCGCGAGTTGCGGGGCGGCGAGCTCCGGTGCGGTGGTCCCCACGGTCAGTTCGGCCACGGCGCGGCTGGGCTGCGCATCGAGCGCTCGGGCGCCGCCCTCGGGCTCGGGCCGTCGCTCGGACCGCTCGGGCCGGGGTGCCGCCGAGCGGGCGGGAGTCCTGCCGGGCGGCAGTTTCGCCGGTACGGTCGGGCCCACTTGGGCGCGAGCGCGGTCGAACAACTGCCGGGTGACGGCGTCCTGGGCGGGATCGGAAGGACGCGACGCGCTGGGACGGGGCTCGGCACGCTGGCGTGGAGCGCCGGACATCTTGCGTGTGGCGTTGTAGTTTCCGGTGGCCGTCTCGGCCCTGTCGTAAAGGGAGTTGATCCGCCGCTGGACTTCGTCACGGCTGGGTCGGTCGTCCACGGTGGGGCCACTGCCTCCGGTGCGCGTACTTCGTTCTGCCGGCATGGCAGACGTGCTCCTTCCGTAACGCGCCTACCGAGTTAGCTGTCGGGTTCGGGCGGCCGATCACGGAAGGATTGCCCTACGACCCTTGCCCGGAGAGGCAGTTGGGCCGATTCACCCCAAGTCGGTTGGGTCCTCGGCTCCGGCTGTCGCGAGCGACACACCGGACTCGGCGCAAACCGTGCGGCCCGGCGCTGATCGCCGGAGTAGGTCGTACGGTCTGAGCGTCAACTTAGCCAACGTGTGTGCCTCGTGTGAAGGTTGAAGCGCGATATGTCCGATACGTTTTTGTGACCTTTACCTCGCTCAGACACTTCACCTGGGTGCATCGAGCGTTCATGGGCTCACCGGGCCGGGTGATCCATATGAGGTCGCTATGAATTTTTGGGACGGTTGAACACAGCGGCACCCGGCTCCGTATTGGGACGGGGGATTTCCATGCCGGGACGATCCGGGCCGACCGATACGTGTAGGAGCAACTTCCTTGGCACGCAACACGCGCAGACGCCCCACAGGCGCACGACGCGCGACGATGGCAGCAGTCGCCCTGATGCTGGGCGGCGGAGGACTGGTGGCGGCGAACGTCTACGCGTCGGCGTCCGAAGGGGGTTGGGGCGGTGATGCTGCCCAACAAGGCTCTCCGGATGCGGCATCGGACGGCGCCACGATCGACTGCCCGGACATCGGCACCCAGTTGACAACGGTCCCCGACGAGGCGAAGACCGAGGTCGACACCCAACTCGCGCTTCTGGACCAGCAGATAACCGAGGCCTACCAGAAACTGAAGGACTCGGCGGAGTCCATACGCCAGGACGCCTCCTTCGCCGACAACGCGATCATGAATCCGTTGAAGGAGAAGCGCGCCGCGACCATCGGACGGATCGACGACGCCATCGCGCGGGTCGGGGACCGCCCGGAGGGCCTCGACGCACTCGCCGGCTGCACCCTGATCGCTCCCACGAACGGCGACCAGAACGGCGATCAGAGCGGCGACCAGGACGGCAGCGGCGACGACCAGGGCGGCCAGGACCAGCAGCAGGGCGACGGCCAGGATCAGCAGGGCGGCCAGCAGTCCACCAATGGGCCCGTCGCCTCGGACTACGCGGACATCACCTCCGTACAGCCCAACGTGAACGCTCCGCAGGACCAGGCCGACGCCTCCCGCGGCACGTTCGTCACCGCGTGCGGGGTGAACGAGAACGGCCTGTTCAACTCCGACAACGTGATCGTCGCGCCCGGAGTCACCAACGGCGCTCACCACTTCCACGACTACATCGGCAACCAGTCCAACAACGCCTTCGCCAGCGACGACGATCTCGCGAAGGCCGACACGAGCTGCGAGAACCCGGGCGACAAGTCCACCTACTACTGGCCCGTGTTGCGCCTCCAGAACGGCAAGCAGGAGCAGGACGCCGACAAGCCCGGCGGCGGCACCGAGGGCAACTCCGGTGAGATCGTCACCGCGAAGGCGGCCACGCTGACGTTCGTGGGCAACCCGAAGAGCAAGGTCGTCGAGATGCCGCGCCTCCTGCGCATCATCACCGGCGACGCCAAGGCCTTCGTCAACGGCCCGGCCAACGCCAACGCCTCCTGGAGCTGCACCGGGTTCGAGGACCGGCAGCTCAAGGACAAGTACCCGCTGTGCCCGGCGGGCAGCGACGTGGTGCGCACCTTCAAGTTCCAGAGCTGCTGGGACGGCCGCAACATCGACAGCGCCAACCACCGCACCCACGTGGCCTTCGAGGCCGCCGACGGCTCCTGCCCGGCGGGCTTCGAGGCCATCCCGCAGCTGGTACAGCGGATCGTCTACGACGTCGACGCGCCGAGCCTCCAGGACGGCGGCAAGACGACCCCGCTGTTCGCGGTGGACTCCTTCCCCGAGCAGCAGCACAAGCCCGTCACCGACCACGGCGACTTCATCAACGTCTTCGACGAGGGCCTGATGAAGGACATGGTCAACTGCATCAACAACGGCGAGAAGTGCGGCGCCGGGACGGGCAACGACCCCGGGGGCTCGGGCGACGGCTCCGGTGACGGCTCCGGTTCGGGTGGCGGCTCCGGGAACGGTGGGGGTTCCGGTGAGCCGCAGGAGTCCCCGTCGGCCACCGACACCGCCACGGCGGCGCCCACGGTCACCGCGTCCGACGAGCCCGCCGGGAACGGCGGCAACGAGGGCAATGGCGGCAACGGCGGGAATGGTGACAACGGCGGCAACGGTGACGAGCCCTCCGCGGATCCCGCGACGAGCGCTCCGGACACCGGGGCCAACGCCCCCGAGCCCACCGACACCCAGACCACCGACCCCGGTGATCTGACGACCGCCGTCACGGTCCCCAAGGCCGACACGAAGACCGAAGGGTCCAAGTCGAGCGAGACGCAGGGGAGTTCGGACAACGGCTCCGGCGGCCAGATCGGCAGCGCCGTGACGACACCGCCCGCCTCGTCCTCGGGCGGGGAGAGCTACGCCGCCGTAGGCCCGAACCAACCGCAGGCGCAGGGCGGGCTGGCGGAGACCGGCGCGAATCTGTGGCCCGCCGTGGCCGGCGCGTTGCTGCTCGTCGCCGGATTCGTGGTGCTGTACCGAGGCAAGCGCAGTACACGCTGACACGACGCACGTCTGTGCAGGTCTGTGACAACGACGGCCCGGCCGCCCCGACTTGGGGGTGGCCGGGCCGTCACACGTTCGGCGTGCCGGGGTCAGGCAGCCGGTGCGGGGTACGTCGGGTACTCGACCCCGGAGACGTGCTGGACGACGCGGACGACCTGGCAGGAGTAGCCGAACTCGTTGTCGTACCAGAGGTAGAGGATCGCGTTGTCGCCGTCGACCTTGGTGGCGCCCGCGTCGATGATCGAGGCGTGGCGCGAGCCCATGAAGTCGCTCGACACCGCGTCGGGGGCGGTGGTGAAGTCGATCTGGCGTTTGAGCGGGGACGTCAGCGAGACATCGCGGAGGTAGTCGAGGACCTCGGCGCGGGTGGTCTCGCGGCCGAGCCGCAGGCTGAGGATCGCGATCGAGACGTCCGGCACCGGGACCCGGATCGAGCTGCCGGTGATCGGGGCCTTGAGGTCCGGCAGCGCCTTGGCTACGGCGGAGGCGGCACCGGTCTCGGTGATCACCATGTTCAGCGGCGCCGAACGGCCGCGCCGGTCGGCCTTGTGGTAATTGTCCAGCAGGTTCTGGTCGTTGGTGAACGAGTGGACGGTCTCCACATGGCCGCGCAGCACACCGTACTCGTCGGCCATCGCCTTCAGCGGCGGCACGATCGCGTTGGTGGTGCAGGACGCGCAGGACAGGACCTGCTCCTCCGGCTTGATCGTGTCGTGGTTGACGCCGTGCACGATGTTGGGGACGTCGCCCTTGCCGGGCGCGGTCAGCACGACCTTGTCGATGCCGGGCCGCAGATGCTGCGAAAGTCCTTCCCGGTCACGCCACTTGCCCGTGTTGTCGATGAGGATGGCGTCCTTGATGCCGTACGCCGTGTAGTCGACCTCGGACGGGTCGCCCGCGTAGATCACCTTGATCTCGTTGCCGTTGGCGATGATCGTGTTGCTCGCCTCGTCCACGGTGATCGTGCCCTGGAACTGGCCGTGGATCGAGTCGCGGCGCAGCAGCGAGGCGCGCTTCACGAGATCTTCTTCGGCCCGCCCCCCACTCCGCCGTACGACGATGGCGCGCAGCCGCAGCCCGTTGCCCGAGCCGGCCTTCTCGATGAGCAGCCGGGCGACCAGGCGGCCGATGCGGCCGAAGCCGTAGAGGACGACGTCGCGGCCCTCGCGGCACTCGATCTTGTTGGCGCCGGTGGCACCGGCGACGGCCTCGGCGGTGAACTCCTCCACGGAGAGGCCGCGTTCGTCGCTCCGGTGGGTCGCGGCGAGCATGCCGATGTCGATCTGGGACGGGCCCAGGTCGAGCGTGGTGAGCGTCCGCAGGTAGGGGAGGGTCTCGACGACGGAGAGTTCCTCGCCCGCGATCTGGCGGGCGAACCGGTGGGTCTTGAGGATGCTGACCACCGACTTGTTGACCAGGGAGCGGCTGTGCAGCAGGACGGTGACGTCCCGCTCGCGGTGCAGCTTCCCGATCATCGGGATCATCGACTCCGCGATCTCCTCGCGGGTCTTCCAGTTGGTGAACGAGTCCTCGTTGACAGGCACAGGTTTCTCTTTCGAGCTAGGCGGCGCTCATATGCTAACCCGCTGTTCATCTGCCCGTTCAGTAGGGGTGCCGCCCGGCCCGGGGAACGCCGAGAGGGCCCTGCCGACGCGCGTCGGCAGGGCCCTCTCGGCTGTGCTGGTGTCGCTTCTACACGGTCTCCGACACGTCCTGGGTCGCGCTGCTGCCCAGCAGGGCCGACGCGTTCTCCAGCGGGGTGAGGACGGGCACGGGCACGGCCTCGGGCAGTCCGTGGCAGGTGAAGCCGAGCCGGGTCATGGCCCGGATGACCTCGCCGCTGTTGAAGTCGCGCGGGTCCTGCCGGGTGATGACCTGCCCCACCTGCTTGACGGGGTAGCGGCGCCGCCCGATGGTCACGGACTCACCCGTGACCAGCTCGGGCTTGATGCCCTTCATCGTCTCCAGGACACCCATCTTGGTGAGGTCGAAGGGATACCGGGCGATGACACAGCGCATGTTGCCTCACAGAGAGAAGGAGGATCGGGGGCCGAACGGGCGCCCGAAGGCGCCGAGTTGGTCCTCAGGCCGCGGGGCCGAAGGACGACCGTCGCTGCCCCTGGCCCCGGCTGCTGCTTCCGCCGCTGCCGCCGCGACGCGCCGCACCACCGGCGGACCGGCCCTCGCCGGACCCGGCCGGACGGCCACGACGGCCCCGGGACGAGGAGGAGGACGGGCTACGACGGGTGCGCTCGCGCTCCACGACCGGGGCCTGGATGACGACCGGGACGCCGGACGGGGCCTGGGCGCCCGTGATCCGGGTCAGCTCCTCCTCGCCGGAGCGCACCGCGGTGACCTCCGGGGTGACGCCGGCCGCGGTCATCAGCCGGGTGAAGTCACGGCGCTGGTCGGGGGTGACCAGCGTGACGACACTGCCGGACTCGCCCGCACGGGCCGTACGGCCGCCGCGGTGCAGGTAGTCCTTGGGGTCGGTGGGCGGGTCGACGTTGACGACCAGGTCGAGGTTGTCGACGTGGATGCCGCGTGCCGCGACGTTCGTCGCCACCAGCGCCGTCACATGCCCGTCCTTGAACTGGGCGAGCGTGCGGGTGCGCTGCGGCTGGGACTTGCCGCCGTGCAGACCGGCCGCGCGGACGCCGTTGTTCAGCAGGTGCTTCACCAGCCGGTCCACCGCGTGCTTGGTGTCCAGGAACATGATGACCCGGCCCTCGCGCGCCGCGATCTCGGTGGTCGCGCGCTGCTTGTCCGTGCCGTGCACGTGCAGGACGTGGTGCTCCATCGTCGTGACCGCGCCCGCGGAGGGGTCGACGGAGTGGACGACGGGGTCGGTCAGGTAGCGGCGGACCAGGAGGTCCACGTTGCGGTCCAGGGTGGCCGAGAACAGCATGCGCTGGCCGCCCGTCTGCACCTGGTCGAGCAGCGCGGTGACCTGGGGCATGAAGCCCATGTCGGCCATCTGGTCGGCCTCGTCGAGGACGGTGATGGTCACGCTGTCCAGGCGGCAGTCGCCGCGCTCGATGAGGTCCTTGAGGCGTCCCGGAGTCGCGACCACGACCTCCGCGCCGCCGCGCAGCGCCCCGGCCTGACGGCCGATCGACATACCGCCGACGACGGTGGTCATACGGACGCTCACGGCCCGGGCGTACGGGGTGAGCGCGTCGGTGACCTGCTGGGCCAGCTCGCGGGTGGGGACGAGGACGAGGGCAAGGGGCGCTCGCGGTTCAGCGCGGCGGCCCGCCGTACGGGCCAGCATCGCGAGGCCGAAGGCCAGGGTCTTGCCGGAGCCGGTGCGGCCGCGGCCGAGCACGTCGCGGCCGGCGAGGGAGTTCGGGAGCGTCGTCGCCTGGATCGGGAACGGGACGGTGACGCCCTCGTGGCCGAGCGCGGCCAACAGCTTGGCCGGCATGTCGAGTTCGGCGAACGACTCCACGGCGGGAAGGCCGGGGGTCACCGTCTTCGGCAGCGCGAACTCGCCCTGCAGGGCGACCGGACGGCCACCGCCGCCACCCTTGGAGCGGCGCGGGGCGCTGGAGCGGTTGCCGGACGGAGCTGCCGAGCGGTAGCCGCCGCCGCTCTTTCCGGATTCCGGATTTCCATTACGCTTTCGCGAGAAGCGGTCATTCGTACGTGCGCGGTTCAAAATGTGGAACCTTCCTTGATATGGCACGTATCAAGGAATTCCCGCGGTGAATGAACGGCGCAGAGAATCGCAAGAACGAGCCGGTGGCTTCGGCGGAATATCGCCGAAAGCATGGAAAATGCAGCGAGCTGGGGCCCGCACCCCAAGGTGCGGGCCCCAGCTGCGAAGTAAACGTCGTCGTTACGCAGGAACGATGTTCTCGGCCGTCGGGCCCTTCTGACCCTGCGCGATGTCGAAGGTCACCTTCTGACCCTCCTGCAGCTCGCGGAAGCCCTGGGCGGCGATGTTCGAGTAGTGGGCGAAGACGTCAGCGCCGCCACCGTCCTGCTCGATGAAGCCGAAACCCTTTTCCGCGTTGAACCACTTCACGGTGCCACTGGCCATTTTGTTCTCCTTCGGGGCGGTCAGCGGAGCCCACACTGTGCGGACTCCGTGTCGCCGTGATGATCACCCCGCCGGAAAGAAACCGGACACACAAAAAAATGCTCCACCGTCCCTGAGGGCGGTGTGGGCATCTGAAGGGTTTGGCAACCACAACTGCAACTGAGATCAATAGTAGCACGGCGCGATCGGCCGTGTGCGGACGTTAATTTCATTTCTCATGTCGCCGACGTAGATATTGGGTTTCGTGCCGCGCTACGCGAGCGCCTCGATCCAGTCGCGGATGACCTTGGCGGTCGTCGGGGCGTCCTCCTCCAGGACGCTGAGATGCGTCCCGGCCGTGTCCGCCGTGTCCCGCACGCCCGGCCAGGACGGACGCCACTTCTGAGGCATGTCCGCGAGCGGCTCGGAAGCGCGCACCAGCAGGGTGGGCACCTCGGTGTGCTCCGGCTGCCAACCCCGGAACATCCGGGTGTACGCACCCAGCGACAACAGCGTCAGATCGTCGACCATCGTGTCGAAGCTCTCGCCGGCCAGCAGCGGAATCCGGGCGGGCAGTGACAGCAGCCACGGCTCGGCCTCCCGGTCGGGGGTGAGGTGGTACGAGTCGATCAGTACGAGTCCGGCCGGGGGAGTACCGAGGGACGCCAGCCGGGTGGCGAGCGCGTGGGCGGCCGTACCGCCCATGGAGTGCCCGACCAACACGTAACGCCGGTCGCCGAGTTGGTGCCGTATGGCCGTGGCGTGCGACGCGGTCAGCGACTCCAGGTCCCGTGCCACCGCGGTTCCGTCGTCGATGCCGGAGTGCCGCACCTCGAAGACGTCCCGCTCGCCCTCGAAAGAGGGGGCGAGCCCCGCGTACCAGGGGCGGCCCAGGTTGCTGGCGAAGCCGGGAACACAGACGAGGGCGGGACCCCGGGTGCCGGCGGCCAGCCGCAGTGGCGGCAGCGCGTGGCGGGATGCTTCCTCGGGGCCGAAGACGGGCGCGCCGATGGAAGCGGTCACCAGGAGATGCATGGCCGATACGACGTCTCCGGTCTCGCAGACCTTCCGATACAGGCTGGGCAGCGACTGCCCGATGCCGCGCCTACGCTGACCTGGCCCCACCGGCGACGGGACGGTCGCGGCGGAGACCTCGTCGGACAGGCCGCCGCGCAGTTCGCCGTACAGATGCTCGGCGAGCTGTTCCGTGTCCGGCCAGTCGTAGGCCACGGTGACGGCGAGCGGGGTTCCGGTCAGCAGGCTCAACCGGTTGCAGAGCATGACCCGCATCAAGGAGTCGAGGCCCAGTTCCGAGAAGTCCCGGTCGACCGCGTCGGCGTCCGTGTGCCCGAGGACACCGGCGACCTCGGTCCGGATCAGCGCCCGCAGCGCGGGCAGTCGCTCGGGCACGGGCAGTGCCGCGAGCCGGTCCCGCCAGGACTCGGCGGCACCATCCGCCGGGATGGCGGAAGAGGCCGACTGCCGGTCCGCGCGCAACAGCCCGCGCAGTGGCGGCGGGACGACCGTCCCGGTCGGGATCGCCTTGGGCGAGCGGTCCAACGGCAGTGGCGCCAGGACCGGTTCATCGCTGCCGAGCGCGGCGTCGAAGAGCGCGAACGCCTGCTCGGGAGAGACCGCGCGCACCGGGCCGCCGTGCACCCGGCCGCTGCGGGCCGCCATGCCCTCCTCGTCCGCCCACGCGCCCCAGACCAACGACAGTGCGGGCAGGCCCAGTGCAGCGCGATGGCGGGCGAGCGCGTCCAGGAAGGAGTTCGCCGCCGCGTAGTTGGCCTGGCCGGGATTGCCCAGCAGCCCGGCCGCCGACGAGAACAGCACGAACCGGACCAGCGGCAGATCCTTCGTCAACTCGTGCAACTGCCAAGCCGCGTGGGCCTTCGGCCGCAGCACCATCGCCAGCCGCTCAGGAGTCATCGAGGCCAGCACTCCGTCGTCCAGAACCCCGGCCGCGTGCACTACGGCGGTCAGGTCCGGACCGAACGTCTTGAGCACGGCGGCGAGTTGGTCCCGCTCGGCGATGTCGCAGGCCACCAGGTCCACCTGTGCGCCCGCCTGCTGGAGATCGTCCCGCAACTCCCGCGCCCCCGGCGCCTGTTCGCCGCGACGGCTGAGGAGTACGAGACGCCGGACTCCGTGTCGGCCGACCAGGTGGCGGGCGAGCATCGTCCCCAGCGACCCCGTGCCGCCGGTGATGAGGACGGTGCCTCCACCGAGGGAGCCGTCGGTCGCGGAACCAGCTGCGCCTGCCAGTCGGGGGACGCTCAACCTGCCGTCACGGACGGCGATTTGAGGCTCGCCGGTGGCGAGGGCCGCGGGCAGTTGTCGTAGCGACTCGGGGCGGCCGTCGACGTCCACGAGGGTGAGGCGTCCTGGGTACTCGGACTGCGCGGTCCGCAGCAGGCCCCAGACCGTGGCGGCGGGCAGGTCGGGGGAGGCTTCGGCGGCACCGCGCGTGACCACGGCCAGCCGCCCGGAACCGGCGAGATGTGTTTGCAGCAACTGCAGCGCCCGCACGGTCAGTTCGTGCGCCGCGGAAACCGGGTCCGTGTTCGGGTCGCCGGGAGCGGACAAGGACGCCACGACGAACTCCGGCTCCTTCCCGGACCAGGACGACTCGTCGTCGGCGGAGGCGAGGAGCGCGGCCAGGTCCAGGTCGTCCGTCTCCGACATCGCTACGGCGGGTACCTCACCGGCGGCGGGAATGCCCGTCCAGCGCAGCCGGTACAGCTCGCCGGCCGGAGTGGGACCCATCTCCGGTGCGGGTCGGGTCGTCATCGACTCCAGTCGGCCCACGGGCGCGCCCGTCGAGGTCGCGAGGTCGAGGGTGATCGAATCCGGGCCGGTCGTAGTCATACGGACCCGCAGGGCCGTCGCGCCCGTGGCGTGCAGGGTCAACCCCCGCCAGGCGAACGGCAGTCGGGGCGCACCGGTCGGCGGTTCGGCGAGCAGCCCCGGGTGCAGGACGGCGTCCAGCAGGGCCGGGTGGAGCATGTGGCGCCGGGCGTCCGCGACCGGCAACGGCCCGACCTCGGCGAAGAGTTCCTCACCCCGTCGCCACAACGTCCTGAGGCCTTGGAACGCCGGACCGTACGCCAACCCGGCCGCGGCCACCCGGTCGTAGGCACCGGAGAGATCCACCCGCACAGCACCCGCCGGCGGCCATGCCGTGAGGGAGACCGCGCCGTCCAGGGCGCCGGGAACGGCCGAACCGAGCCGCCCGGTCGCGTGCTGCGTCCAGGCGCCGAGCGCACCGGACTCCTCGGGTCGCGCGTACACATCCGCGCTTCGGCGTCCGGAACCGTCCGGCTCACCCAGGACCACCTGGAGCTGGATGCCCGCTTCGTCGTCCTCAGGGAGGAACAGCGGGTTCAGCAGGGCGAGTTCCTCCAGTGCGGCGAGGCCGCACAGGTCGCCCGCGTGCAGTACGAGGTCGACGAACGCGGCACCGGGGACGAGGTCGTGACCGCCCACGACGTGGTCGCGCAGCCATGGTTGGGCCGCGCCGGACAACCTGCCCGTGCACAGCAGGCGTTCGGTGCCCGGCACGGTGACTGTCTGCGTGAGGAGCGGGTGCCCGTGGCCGGTGGTCGCGTCGGTGCCGCTGTCGGGCAGCCAGTAGCGCTGCCGTTGGAAGGGATAGGTCGGCAGGCCGTCGACGCGTCGGGCGCCGCTGTCCGCGTACACCCGGCGCCAGTCCAACCGCACACCGTGGACGTGGAGTTGGCCGAGCGCGTCGAACACCGTCCGTGGCTCGGCGCCGTCCCGGCGGGCCGCCGGGGTGAAGAGGAGTTCCGTGCCGGTCCCGGCCAGGCTCGCCGCGGCCTGGGCCGTGAGCTGGGCGTCCGGGCCGATCTCGGCGAACGCGGTCACCCGTCCGTCGTGCGCCAGCCAGTGCACGCTGTCCCCGAACCGCACGGCTTCACGGGCATGCCGGACCCAGTACGCGGCCGACCGCAGCTCGTCCCCGGCAGCCGGAAGCCCGGTCAGGCCCGAGACCACCGGGATGGCGGGGGAGTGATACGTCAAATCACCCGCCACGCGCCCGAATTCGGCGAGCATCGGCTCCATGAGAGGGGAGTGGAAGGCGTGGCTGACCCGTAGCCGGACGGTACGACGGCCGCGTACGGCGAAACGCTCCGCGAGTGCGAGGACCGGCTCCTCCGCTCCGGAGACGACGACCGCACGGGGTCCGTTCACGGCCGCGATCGCGACCCCGTCGGTCAGCTCGGCCTTCATCTCCGCCTCGGTGGCGTCGAGCGCCACCATGGCACCGCCCTCCGGCAGGTCCCGCATCAACCTCCCGCGCGCGGCGACCAGTTCGACGGCGTCCGCCTCGGACAGCACGCCCGCGCAGTGGGCCGCCGCCAGCTCGCCCACCGAATGTCCGGCCAGGAACTCCGGCCGTACGCCCCAGGATTCGAGCAGTCGGAAGAGGGACACCTCGAAGGTGAACAGGGCGGCTTGGGCGAAGTCCGTGCGGTTCAGCAGCGCGCTCGCGTCCGCGTCCCAGAGGATGGAGCGCAGCGGATGTTCCAGGAGGGAGTCGAAGCGCGCGCACAAGGCGTCGAAGGCGGTCGCGAACCCTGGGAAGGTGTCGTACAACTCCCTTCCCATGCCCGTTCGTTGGGCTCCCTGGCCGGTGAAGAGCAGAGCCAGGCGGGCGGCGGAGGCGGTGGTGTGCGGTGGAGCGGATGCCGTCAGGTTGTCGAGGGCGGTCAGCGTCGTCGTACGGTCGTCGGTGGGGACGGTGGTTCGGTGGGGGAGTGCGGCTCGGGCGGTGGCGAGCGTGAACGCCACGTCCGACAAGGGGAGTTCAGGGTGGGCGCGCAGGAAGTCGACGGTGCGTGCGGCCTGTTCGCACAAGGCTGCCGGGCTCGCGGCCGAGAGCAGCAGTGGGGGTGTCACGGGGCTGCGAACGGGTGGTTCGTCGAACACGGCCGCCTCGGGCTCCTCCAGGATCACATGCGCGTTGGTCCCGCCGATGCCGAACGCCGACACCGCCGCTCGTCGCGGGCGGCCGGGTTCGGGGCGCCATTCCTCGTCCTGGGACAGGAGTCGTACGGTGCCGGAAGACCAGTCCACGTGGGGCGACGGTTCGTCGGCGTGGAGCGTGCGGGGGAGTCGGCCGTGGCGCATCGCCAGCACGGTTCTGATGACGCCGCCGACACCGGCCGCGGCCTGGGTGTGCCCGAGGTTGGACTTCAACGAGCCGAGCCACAAGGGGCGTTGGGCGGTGTGCTCCTGACCGTAGGTGGCAAGCAGCGCCTGGGCCTCGATCGGGTCGCCGAGTGCGGTGCCCGTGCCGTGCGCCTCCACGGTGTCGATGTCGGCCGGGGTCAGTCCCGCGTCGGCCAGCGCCGAGCGGATCACCCGTTGCTGGGCAGGGCCGTTGGGGGCCGTGAGCCCGTTGGACGCGCCGTCGGAGTTGACGGCCGAGCCGCGCAGCACGGCGAGTACGGGATGGCCGTTGCGTCGTGCGTCGGAGAGCCGTTCCAGCAGGACCAGGCCGACACCCTCGCCCCAGGCGGTACCGTCGGCCGCCGCGGAGAAGGGTTTGCAGCGGCCGTCCGGAGCCAGCCCGCGCAGTCTGCTGAACGCGACGAACGGGCCGGGTGACGCCATCACCGTGACTCCGCCGGCGACGGCGAGCGAGCACTCCCCGTCGCGCAGGGACCGTACCGCCGAATGCATCGCGACCAGCGACGACGAGCACGCGGTGTCCACCGTCACGGCGGGCCCGCGCAGCCCCAGCGTGTAGGCGATACGGCCGGAGGCCACGCTGCCCGCCGATCCGAGGGCGAGATGCGCCTCCAACTCGTGGCCGCCGCGGTGCGGTAGACGGCTGGCGTAGGTGGCGTGCATGACGCCGACGAAGACGCCGGTGTCGCTGTCGCGCAGACCGGCCGGGTCCATGCCCGCCCGCTCCAGCAGTTCCCAGCTGGTCTCCAGGAGCAGTCGTTGCTGGGGGTCGGTGGCGAGCGCCTCGCGGGGCGACATGTTGAAGAAGGCCGCGTCGAAGTCGGCCGCCCGGTCCAGGAATCCGCCCCGGCGCGTGACGGACCTGCCGAGGCGGTCGGGGTCCGGGTCGTACAGGTCGGCCACGTTCCAGCCGCGGTCGGCGGGGAAGTCGGAGGTCGCGTCGGTGCCGTCGGCGACCAACTGCCACAGTTCCTCAGGGGATTCCACTCCGCCCGGGTACCGGCAGGCCATGGCCACGACGGCGATCGGTTCGCCGGGTCCGGTGCGGTGGCCGTCGCTGGGCGTGCGCGCGGGGCCGGTGCGGTTGTCGCCGTGCAGCGCGTCGCGCACCAGGGTCGCCACGGCGGTGGGCGTGGGGTGGTCGAAGACTAGGGTGGCGGGCAGCGCGAGGCCGGTCGCCGTGCCGAGCCGGTCGCGCAGCAGGACAGCGCCGAGCGAGGTCAATCCCTGTTCGTTGAACGGCACTTCGGAGTCCAGCTCCCGCACGGGTACGTCGAGGGTCCGTGCCGTCACTTCGAGAACCAGGTCGAGCACGGCGTCGGACGCGGCCGAGAGTCGCACGCGCAGCGCGGCCGACGCGGTCGTACGTTCCGCGGCGAGGCGCTCCGTCAGCTGCTCGGCGAGCACGGACCGGGCGGTCTTGCCGGAGGCGGTACGGGGGAGGGAGGCGGTCGGATAGATCTCGTCCGGCACCTTGAACCCGGACAGCCGTTCCCGGCAGGTGGCGAGTGCCTTCTCCGTGTCGACCCCGTCCGGGCCGGGCACGACGAACGCCACCGGCACCTCACCCAGCACGTCGTGCCGCCGGCCGACCACAGCCGCGTCGGTGATATCGGGGCGGGCCAGGAGCACCCGCTCCACTTCGGCGGGGTTGATGTTCACGCCGCCCCGGATGATCAACTCCTTGACGCGGCCGGTGACATGGAGATGACCGTGCGCGTCGCGGCGGCCGAGGTCGCCGGTCCGGTACCAGCCGTCGGTGAACGCCTCGGCGGTCGCGTCCGGACGGTTGTGGTAGCCGGCCATCAACCCGGGACCACGCACCCAGATCTCGCCCTCGTCCCCGTCGCCGGCCTCCGCACCGGTGGACGGATCGGTGATCCGGACGTCCAGTACCAGCAGCGGAAAACCACGCGAGGGGTCCTGTCGGGGGTCGTCGAGACGCTCGATCGCGATCTTCCCGCAGGTCTCGGTGGAGCCGTACCCGTCCAAGAGGGGTGCGGCCAGGGCCAGTTCGACCTCGGCCCGCAACTCGGGGGAACAGGGCGCCCCTCCGCTGACACACACCCGCAGCGACGCGGGCACGGGTCGCGCCGTCTCCCGCAGTGACTCCAGGAGGAGGCGATAGGTGGCGGGCACCCCGCCCAGGACGGTGAACGGTCCGTCGGTGAGCGCCTCGGCGACGTTCGCGCCCGGTGCGAGAACGCGCGCGGTCGCACCGGTCGCGAGGACGCCCAACAGGCACACGGAGTGGCCGAGGGCGTGGAACATCGGCAACGGCCAGAGCAGCCGGTCCTGTTGCTCCAGTCCGTACGCCGGCACGTAGGCCGCCGTCACCGACCACAGTGCCGAACGCTGCGTGGAGACAACGCCCTTGCTCTGCCCGGTCGTGCCCGAGGTGTAGTGGATCCAGGCCGGCTCGTCGAGATCGAGGTCGTCACGGGGTGCCGTACCCGAATCCGTACCGGCAAGACTCTCGAAGGCGATCGCTCCCTCGGCCGGGTCGCCCTGTCCGACGATGATCACCCGTTGTACGGACGCGAGTTGGGCGAGCGGTCCCTCGCGCACCACCGCCACGGCGCCGCAGTCGTCGAGGAAATACGCCAACTCCTCCTGCGAGGCGGTGGGGTTGAGGAGCACGCCGATCGCTCCTGCCCGGAGCACACCGAGCCAGGTCTCCACCAGCTCGACCCGGTTGCCCAGGTGGACCGCGACCCGGTCCCCACGCCCTACCCCGAGCCGTACCAGATGCCCGGCCAGCCGGGCGGTGCGCTGCTCCAACTCCCGGTAGGTGACGGCACGTCGGTCGTCCTGGTACGCGGCCTTCCCACCGATCCGGGTCGCGTGCTCCCGCAAGATGTCCGGCAGTGTACGCACCGACTCGCCCCCGTACATTCCTATTCCCACCCTTTCGTTCCCCCAGCGTGAGCGGTCACCGTACGACAGTCGCCGTCGGACGGCTGCATAGGGCACGCTTTACGGCATGGTGATGTGCGAGTACTCCTGGGCCGCGAGTGGCGAGGTTGCCGGCGGTGTACTCGACGAACAGGGCGGCCCGGATGCGGAACTGAGATTCACGCCCACCAAGACGTGGGAACTGCTCCATGGGTTGTCCGGCCCGGCAGGAACCACAACTCGGCACTCAGGAGCGGCCCGTGAGCATGTCCGGCGACCCGTCGACGCCCGAGCCGCTCGGGCCGTCGTCTCTGGCCTGGCGGTACTTCAGCGACTGGCGGGGCATGCTGATCGGCCTCTGGGCCGGGTCGATGCAGAACATGCATCCCGCTCTCGGCGCCGGAGTCCAGGAGCACTCGGAGTTCTTCGACGAGCGCTGGGAACGGCTGCTTCGCTCGCTCTATCCGATCGCCGGAGTGATCTACGACGGCCCGGACGCGGCCCGTACCGCCCGCGAGGTGCGCGACTATCACGTCAATATCAAGGGTGTTGACAGCCAGGGGCGGCGCTATCACGCCCTGGATCCGGACACCTTCTTCTGGGCGCACGCGACCTTCGTCATGGTCCCGGTCCTGGTGTGCCGGTACTTCGGCCGGCCGCTGACGGAGGAACAGAAGGAGCAGTTCTACGCCGAGAGCCTTCAGTGGTACCGGCTCTACGGGGTCAGCGACCGGCCCGCTCCGGCCGACTGGGCGGGATTCAGCGTGTACTTCGAGCGGATGTGCGCCGATGTCCTTGAGGACAACTGGGCGGCACGCGCCGTGCTCGACATCGGCCGTATCGGGAGGCCACCTTTTCTGAAGTGGCTGCCGGAGGTGGTGTGGCGAGTGGTCCGGGGTCCGCTGACACGGCCCTTCGTCTGGCTCACCGTCGGGATGTATCCGCCCACGGTGCGCGCCAAGTTGGGCTACCGGTGGTCGCGCCGGAGCGCGGTCGGGCTGTGGCTGGTGGGCCGTGCCGTCGCACTCGGCTGGCACCTCGTGCCGTTCGAGCGGCGCTACCACCCGCGGGCCCGGGCCGGTTGGCGGCGGGCGCGCGGTCTCGCCGTAGGACCGGTCGAGACGCCGCGACGGAACCTGCCTCCGGTGGAGCGGCGGGGTGACGGCAAGCACTATGCGCCCGATGTGTAGCCGTCGACGTGCGGTTGTGATCGAGGCGCCTCAGCCCAGGACGTCGGGCTCTTCCTCCACCACGAGGTCGGCGAGGAGGTTGAAGTTGTGGCGCGCCATGTTGGCGTTGCTGAACTGCCGGTGGGCCAGGGTGACTTCCTCCTCGGTCATGACGCGGGGCTTGCCGGCGGCGTCGGCGAGGAGCTGCATCTGGCACGCGCGGTCCATGGTGATGAACCACCATGCGGCCTCTTCGACGGACCGTCCGACCGTCAGCAGGCCGTGGTGGCGGAGGATGGCGGCCCGCCGGTCGCCGAGACGGACGGCGATCCGCTCGCCTTCGGTCCGCTCCAGCACCAGGCCCTTGTACTCGTCGAACAGGACGTGGTCGTCGTAGAAGGCGCAGGACTCCTGCACGATCGGGTCCAGGAGCTTGTCCAGTGACGCGAAGGCCCTGCCGTGGATGGTGTGGGCGTGCGCCACGGCCACGACGTCCGGGCGGGCCTGGTGGATGGAGGAGTGGATCCAGAAGGCCGCCTTGTTGGTCCTGCGTCCGCCCTCGATGACCCGGCCTTCCTCATCGATGAGCAGCAGGTCGCTGACGCGGATCTTGGAGAAGTGCACCGCGTACGGGTTGACCCAGAACCTGTCGGGGAACTCGGGGTCCCGCGCGGTGATGTGTCCGGCGATGCCCTCGTCGAAGCCGTAGCGGGCGAAGATCCGGAACGCCGCCGCCAACTGCCGCTTGCGGTGGGCGCGTTCGGCCTCGACGCTCTCGCGGCTCTCCGCCAGGCGAGGAATGTCCAGTTCCTCGGTGTTCTCGAAGTCGATGTCGTTGCCGCCGGTGGTGATGGACATCGGTACGTCCTTTCCGATGCATGGTGAATTTCTTTCAGGCTGCAACCATCTTCCGTCTGCTGTCAACCTCAGAGGCAAAGAAAGTTGCCCATGGGGCACAAGGCTTCCGTCCGCTCAGTCACCCCTGCGCCACGCGCCGAGCACCATCAGCGTCTTCGTGCCGATCACCGCGCCCGTGCGCCGGAGCCGGTCGATGACGTCTCTGAGGTGCTGCACATTGGTCACCCGGACGCGGACCAGGGCGTCGGGATCGCCCGCGACGGTGAAGACCTCCAGGGCCTCCGGGACGCTGGTGGCGGCCATCGTGATCGCCTCGACCTTGACGTCGCCGGCGAACCGCAGCTCGACGAACGCCTCGAAACCGGAGCCCAGCTTGCCGTGGTCGAGGGTGACCGTGTAGCCCGCGATGACTCCGACCCGCTCCAGCCGGTCCACCCGGCGTTTGACCGCCGACGGGGAGAGGCTGACCCGCTCCGCGATCTCCGTCATCGTCCGGCGGCCGTCCTCGACCAGCAGTTCGAGAATCGCCCGGTCGACGCTGTCGATGAGTGCCGTGTCGGTCATCTGGTCCTCCTGGTGCACGTTTTTTGCGAGCGAGACTGTTGCCGCTCGGCTTTTTTGCATCACGTGCAAGATACCCGCAACTTAATTGCCAGGGTCTGTGTCCCGCCGGTCCACTGACAACGCCTGCAACTGGTCGGCGACCGCCGTTCGAGGGCGTGAGGAAGGGACCCAGCGGTGAAGGTTGAGCGCGAACTACCCTCAGGCGAGGCCCGGGAGCTACTGGAGCTGACCGTCGACATCGCGGACAAGGAACTCGCCCCGCGTGCGGCCGAGTTCGAGGAGGAGGGCCGCTTCCCCCGTGAGGTGTTCGGCCTCCTGGGCGAAGCGGGGCTGCTGACCCTTCCGTTCGGTGAGGACGTCGGCGGAGGGGGCCAGCCCTACGCCGTCTACCTGCAAGTACTCGAAGAACTGGCCACCCGCTGGGCTGCTGTCGCCGTCGGTGTCAGTGTCCACACCCTGTCCTGCCACCCGGTCTCGGCCTTCGGCTCCGCGGCACAGCGACAGGCGCTGCTGCCGTGGCAGTTGAGCGGCGCGGCCCTCGGCGCCTACTGCCTGTCGGAGGAGCACGCGGGCTCCGACCCCAGCGCCATCCGGGCCGGCGCGACACGTGACGGCGAGGCGTGGGTGGCCCGGGGCACCAAGGCCTGGGTCACGCATGGCGGCGAAGCCGACTTCTACACCGCGTTTCTGCGTACGTCCGCGGACCCGCGCGACGGCATCTCCTGCTTCCACGTCGACGCCCGGTCGCCCGGCCTGAGCGCGGGTGCCCCGGAGCGGAAGATGGGGCTGCGCAGTTCGACCACCGCGCTGATGCACTTCGACGATGTGCGGGTCCCTGGCGACCGGCTGATCGGCGAGCCCGGCCAGGGCCTGAGGATCGCGCTGTCCGCACTCGACGCCGGCCGGCTCGGCATCGCCGCGGTCGCCGTCGGGATCGCGCAGGCGGCACTCAACCACGCGGTCGACTACGCCCGCGAGCGCCGGACCTTCGGCCGCCGCATCATCGAGCACCAGGGCGTCGGTTTCCTGCTCGCCGACATGGCCGCGCGCACCGAAGCGGCCCGTGCCACCTACCTGGTCGCCGCCCGCCGCAAGGACGCCGGCCAGGAGTTCAGCCGCCAGGCCAGCATGGCCAAACTCATCGCGACGGACACGGCCATGGCCGTGACCACCGATGCCGTACAGGTCCTCGGCGGTGCCGGATACGTCCGTGAGCACCCCGTGGAGCGCTATATGCGCGAGGCGAAGATCACGCAGATCTTCGAGGGCACCAACCAGATCCAGCGCATGGTCATCGGCCGCCATCTCGCCGACTCCTGAACTCGCCCATGTTTCCCACGACTTGCACGTTCCCTACGACTTGCACGTTCCGACGACTTGAAGGAAGGCGGGCACCGTGACACCTCGCGATGCTGTTGCCGTCATAGCGGGAGGCGGCTCGGGGCTGGGGCGGGCGACCGCACACCGGCTGCACCGACAGGGCCGTACCGTCGTGCTGTTGGACCTCCCCGACAGCCAAGGGGAGGCCGCTGCCGCCGCGTTGGGGGAGCGCGCCCACTTCGTCGCGGCGGACGTGACCGATCCGGTCCAGGTCCGGCAGGCCTTCGCGTACGCGGCAGGCCACGGTCCTGTGCGCGCGGCGGTCAACTGCGCCGGAGTCGCGACACCGGGCCGCATCCTGGGCAAGCGGGGAGTGCTGCCGGCCGAGGACTTCCGGCGCGTGATCGAGATCAATCTGCTCGGCACCTTCCACGTGCTCGCCGCCGCTGCCGCCGTCATGGCCGACAACGCCCCGGACAACGGGGACCGGGGCGTCATTGTCTGCACCGCGTCCATCGCCGCCTACGACGGCCAGATCGGCCAGGCCGCCTACGCGGCGAGCAAGGGCGGGGTCGTCTCGCTGACCCTGTCCGCGGCCCGGGACCTCGCCGACTCGGCCATCCGAGTCGTCACGATCGCCCCAGGACTGTTCGACACCCCGCTGCTGTCGGGCCTGCCGGAGAAGGCGCGGACCCAACTGGGCGCCGCCGTACCGCATCCGTCCCGGCTCGGCTCACCGGACGAATACGCCGGCCTGGTCTCCCACATCCTCGACAACCCGATGCTCAACGGCGAGGTCATCCGCCTCGACGGCGCCCTGCGCATGGCCCCGCGCTGAACCCCCGCACCGACAAGGCCCGTTGACCCGCTCTCCACGTCGAGAGCATCGCCCGGAAAGAGAACACGCATGGCACACGCCGTACAAGACCCGCTGTCCGAAACGTCATTGGCCGATCCACCCGTCCAACTACTCGATCCAGCGGGGAATTTGAGTACGGATCCTCGGCTGCCCCTCGACCCGGCGACCGTCGACCTTCCCGCCCTCTACCGCGACATGGCGCTCGTCCGCCGCCTGGACACGGAGGCCATCGCCCTTCAACGGCAAGGCGAGTTGGGCCTGTGGCCCTCGCTGCGCGGGCAGGAGGCGGCGCAGGTCGGAGCGGCCTACGCGCTGCACGACCGGGACATGGTCTTCCCCACCTACCGCGAGCACGGCGTGGCCTGGTGCCGCGGCCTCGACCCGGTGTCGCTCCTCGGACTCTTCCGGGGTACCACGCTGGGCGGTTGGGACCCCTACGCACATCACTTCAACCTGTACACGCTGGTCATCGGCGCGCAGACCCTGCACGCGGTCGGCTACGCCATGGGTCTGTACCGCGACGGCAGCACCGGTTCGGGCGATCCCGAGCGCGACACGGCCGTGCTGGCGTTCCTCGGCGACGGCGCGCTGAGCGAGGGCGAGACGAACGAGGCGTTCATCTGGGCCGCCGCCCAGAACCTGCCGGTGGTCTTCTTCTGCCAGAACAACCAGTGGGCCATCTCCGCCCCCTACAGCGTGCAGAGCCGCATCCCCGCGGCCCAACGCGCCGCCGGATACGGCTTTCCGGGCATCCGCGTCGACGGCAACGACGTACTGGCCTGCCTCGCCGCGACACGCCAGGCGCTCCACCAGGCACGAACCGGCGGTGGCCCGACACTGATCGAGGCGGTCACCTACCGCGTCAACGCCCACACGACGGCCGACGACGCGACGCGTTACCGGGCCGCCGAGGAGACCGAGGACTGGACCGCCCGGGACCCGCTGGAGCGGCTGCGCGCGCATCTCGAGTCCGTCGGCGCCGTGACCGACGAGTACTTCACCGACCTCGAACAGCGCGAGCGGGAGCTGGCCGAACAACTGCGCACCGGCTGCCGCGGGTTGGCCGACCCCGACGTGTCCTCCCCGTTCGAGCACACCTACGCGCGGATGCCCGCCGATCTGCGCCAACAGCTGCGCGAACACGTGGAGTTCGTCTCCTCCGGCCCGCAGGACGGAGAGCGGAAATGACCGTCTCCATGGTCAAGGCCCTCAACGACGGCCTGCGCCGAGCCCTTTCCGACGATCCCCAAGTCCTGCTCATGGGCGAGGACATCGGCCGGCTCGGCGGTGTGTTCCGCGTGACGGACGGACTGCGCAAGGAGTTCGGCGACCTGAGAGTCGTCGACACCCCGCTGGGCGAGGCGGGCATCGTCGGAGCGGCGATCGGACTCGCGATGCGCGGCTACCGGCCCGTCTGCGAGATCCAGTTCGACGGCTTCGTCTACCCGGCCGCCAACCAGATCATCACCCAACTCGCCAAGCTCCGGCACCGTTCAGGGGGCCGCATCTCCCTGCCCGTCGTGATCCGTATCCCCTACGGCGGTGGCATCGGCTCGATCGAGCACCACTCGGAGTCGCCGGAGACGTACTTCGCGCACACGGCCGGGCTGAAGGTGGTCACCTGCTCCACCCCGCACGACGCGTTCCACATGATCCAACAGGCCGTGGCCGAGGACGACCCCGTGGTGTTCCTCGAACCCAAGCGGCACTACTGGACCAAGGGAGAGGTCACCCCGGACGCGGCCCTCCCGCTGGAGCAGGCCGTCGTCCGCCGCGAGGGGACGGACGTGACGCTGATCGCCTACGGCCCGACGGTGCCGGTCTGTCTGGAGGCGGCCGGCGTCGCGGCGGAGGAGGGCCGCAGCGTGGAGGTCGTAGAACTGCGGAGCCTGTCTCCGTGGGACGTCACGATCGTCCGCGCGTCCGTGCACCGCACCGGGCGGGCCGTCGTCGTCCACGAGGCCGCCTTCTCCCACGGGTTCGGCGCGGAGGTCGCCGCACGGCTCCAGGACGAGGAGTTCCACTTCCTCGAAGCACCCGTCGTACGGGTGACGGGATACGACACCCCGTACCCGCCCAGCCGTCTGGAGTCCGACTGGCTGCCCGGTGTCGACCGGATCCTCAACGCCGTTGACCGCAGCCTGAGTTACTAGGAGGGGCGCCGTCATGACGAGCCCGCAGCAGTTCTTGCTCCCCGACGTCGGCGAGGGTCTGACGGAGGCGGAGATCCTCGCCTGGTCGGTCCGGCCCGGTGACGTCGTCGAGGTCAACCAGATCATCGTCGAGGTGGAGACGGCCAAGGCCGCCGTCGAACTTCCCTCGCCCTACGCCGGGGTGGTCAGCGCCCTCCACGCGGACGTGGGGGACCTGCTTCCGGTCGGCAGGCCGCTCATCACGATCGACACCGACGCACCGGGAGAGGCGCCGGGCGGAGAACCGGACGGCCCGGCGGTGCGGCAGCCGGATACGGAACAGGCCGCACTGCTGGTCGGCTACGGTCCGCAGGGCACCGGCGCCGGCCGTCGCAGAAGGCGTCCCGCCCAGGCACAGCCCCAACGCACGGCGGCCGCTGTCGAGGACAGTGGACCGGACCGAGCCGCGGCCCGGCCGGCGGCCAAACCGCCGGTCCGCAAACTCGCCAAGGACCTCGGGGTCGACCTGGCGACCGTCACCCCCACCGGACCCGGGAACACCATCACCCGCGAGGACGTCCGACGCGCGGTCCCGGAGACCGCCGTCACCCCGGCCCCCGACACCTCTCGGGGCTCCGAAACACGCGTACCGATCCGCGGAGTCCGCAAGCACACGGCCGCCGCCATGGTCGCCTCCGCCTTCACCGCACCGCACGTCACCGAGTTCATCACCGTCGACGTCACCGCCACCATGCGGCTTCGTGAACTCGTCGCCGGGCGGCGGGAGTTCCGCGACCTACGCGTGACTCCACTGCTGTTCTTCGCCCGGGCCTTCCTGATCGCTCTGGCCAAGACCCCTGAGGCGAACAGCAGTTGGGACGAGGCGGCGCAGGAGATCGTCCTGAAGCACTACGTCAACCTCGGCGTGGCGGCGGCGACGGACCGCGGCCTGGTCGTGCCGAACATCAAGGGCGCGGAGCGGATGTCGCTGCACGAGCTGGCCCAGGCGCTGGCGGACCTCACCGCGACCGCCCGAGCCGGCCGTACGTCCCCTCAGGACATGACGGGCGGCACCGTCACGCTGACCAACGTGGGGGTGTTCGGCGTGGACACCGGTACCCCCATCCTCAACCCGGGAGAGGCCGCCATCCTCGCGGTCGGCGCCGTCCGCCGTATGCCCTGGGTCGTCCAGGACGACGACGGCGACGAACGCGTCGAGCCCCGCTGGGTCACCCAGCTCGCGCTCTCCTTCGACCATCGGCTCATGGACGGGCGACAGGGCTCCGAGCTGCTGGCCAATACCGCGCAGATCCTGCACGAACCGGGACTCGCCATGCTGTGACGGCTGCCGCGCCCGTCGGCATGCTGGCCCATGAGGCAACTTATATTGCCTATGAGGTTGACGTGGGTGGGGCCGGACCGCGACTCTGTGGGAACACCGAGGGCTCTGGAATCTCAGG
Organism: Streptomyces colwelliae; assembly: GCF_048158785.1. Taxonomy (NCBI): domain Bacteria; kingdom Bacillati; phylum Actinomycetota; class Actinomycetes; order Kitasatosporales; family Streptomycetaceae; genus Streptomyces; species Streptomyces colwelliae. The sequence continues at coordinate 74,882 of NZ_JBLTJC010000002.1, forward strand.
AGGAGCGGGCTATGGCTACGTTCGTACTCGTACACGGTTCGTGGGGTGGCGGCTGGTGCTGGGACCGGTTGCGCCCCCTGTTGGAGAGCGCCGGCCACACGGTTCTCGCGCCCACCCTGACCGGCCTCGCCGAGCGGAGCGAGCTCTCCGCGCCGGACGTCGGACTGGGCGTCCACGCGCGAGAGATCGCCGAACTCCTGGAATCCGAAGGGGTGGTGGACGCGATCCTGGTCGGGCACAGCTACGGCGGGATGGTGATCACGGGAGCCGCCGCGCTCGCCCCGGACCGGGTCGGGCAGGTGGTGTACGCGGACGCGTTCGCCCCCGTGACCGGCGAGTCGGCGTTCACGATGCTGCCGTGGCTGGAGAAGGCGTTCTCCGAGTCTCCGGGGCCCGCCGAGTGGGAGGTGGCGGCTCTCGACCCCGGGCTGCTCGGGGCGGACGACGAGGGGGCGGCGTGGCTTTCGGGCCGGATGACACCGATGCCGCGCCTCACCCACGAGGAGCCCCTCGGCCCCGGCAGCGAAGAAGCCCTGGCGAGCATGGCGGTCACCTACATCTACTGCGCGGATCAGGCCCTCTTCACCGATATCGCCGCCTCGGCGGAGAAACGGGGATTCCGGGTCGTCGCGCTGCACGACGTCACCCATGTCGGCCTGCTGACGAGCCCGCACATCCTCGAACGGGAGCTGCTGAAACTCGTATAGACGGAGACCGTCCGATGTACCTGGCAGGCCAGCTCTATTGCCCCAGAGGCATGTTATTGTGCGGGAATGCCGATCGAGGACACTGATCTCTGGGTTGCCCAACGCCTCAAGGACATGCGGGGCGAGCGGGGTATCACCCTGACGACACTGGCCGAACAGACCGGCATTTCCTCCGCGCATCTCTCGCGCCTGGAGAAGGGCGTGCGCAAGCCGTCCATCGGCAGCCTCCTCCAGATCGCCCGCGTCTACGGCGTATCCATCAGCGAGTTGGTGCAGGAGCCCGATCAGGACGACTTCCATCTGGTGCGTGCCGACGCGGCGATGACGCGTGACGGGCAGGACGGCCGCTACACCGTACTGAGCGGGCCTCGGGAAACCATGTCCGTCATCCGGGTCGAATTGGCGGCCGGGAAGAACACCAAGACCGCCCGGCACGTCGGCGAAGAATGGCTGCATGTGCTGTCAGGGGCGATCACTCTCGATATCTCGGGAGTGTCGCTTCAGCTCGACACCGGGGATTCGGTGCACTTCGATTCGTCGAAGGAACACCGTCTCACCAACAAGGACGACGCCGCCGCGACCGTACTGATCGCGTCGACAGCGGCAACCGTTCCGATGCGGCACCCCATCCCGGCATCGTCACGTCGCAATGCGGCGGACTCGCGCTGAGGACCGCGTGAACGCGCAGGGTGCGCATCGGTGATTCCAGGAAGAAGAGGGAATACCCACGATGTCGTCACCCATCGCGCTGAATCCTGCTGAACTCCCGCCCCTCACCGGCGTGATCTCCCACGGCCTGGCCGTTCCCGCCCTCGGCCTCGTCTACACGTCCGGGCAGGTCGCCTGGGACGCGAAGGGGGAACTCGTCGGCCGGGACGACCTGGCGGCCCAATTCACCAAGGCCTACGAGAACATCGACACGGTGCTGGCCGCCGGCGGTTCGAGCCGTAGCAGAATCATCAAGGAGACGATCTATCTCGTCGGGTACGACACCGGCAACGCGGAGCAGTTGATCGGGCTCATCGCCGGTTGTCGGGGAGCAGGGCAGACGCCGCCCGCGAGTACATGTGTCGGCGTGGAGACTCTCTTCGCCGAGGGCTATCTGGTCGAGATCGAGGTCGTCGCGACCTTGTGAGCGGTCGCTTCGGCCCGGGTAGCATCGATCGGTGACCAAGACGCCAGGTGCTGCTCCGACCAAGGTCGGAATCACGCTCGACCGTGTTGTCGAGGCCGCGTTCGATGTCCTGCAACGGGACGGGATCGCCAAGCTGTCCGCTCGCGCGATCGCAGCCGAGTTGGATGTCCGGATGAACACGGTCATGTGGCACATCCGGACCAAGGACCGGCTGCTCGGTCTGATGGCGGAATCCATCATGGGCGAGGTCGACCTGGACGACCTGCACGGAGACTGGCGCCAGCAAGTGGCCGAACTGCTCCGGCGCTTGCGGCAGGCGATGCTCGGACACCGGGACGGCGCCCTGCTCGTCGCCGGCACCTTTCCCGTCGAACCGAGCACGCTGGCCTTTTCCGAACGGGTGGTGACGGTCCTCTTCGAAGGCTGCCCCACCCGTAAGTCGGCCGCGTGGACGTCGTGGAGCCTTTTCTATTTCACGCTCGGGCTCGTCCAGGAAGAACAGGCGACACCGGCAGAGTTCCACGACCGCCTGCGGGAAACGGTGGACGAACAGCATTTCCCGGGCCTCCACTCGGTGCTGGAGGACTACGTCTCGATCGACTACAGCGAGCGCTTCGACTTCGGAATCGAGCAGATCCTCCAATCGGCCCCGACGGCCAAACCCCGGCCACGCGCCGAGAGTTGACGATGCGTCGGGGTGCCGTAGCGCTCGCCGCACTCTGATCGAGGATGTGGCGTCACGTCTTAGGGTCAGAACGCGCTTTTGGAGACCTCGTCCCAGGTCCGCCACTCGTCGAGCCGCGCCTCGTACTCCTTGGTGATCCTTTCCAGCGGGCCCTGACCGAAGAAGATCCGCAGGGGCGGCTGTTCCGCGTCCACCACGGTGAGAATCGCCGCTCGCGTCGCGGTCGGGTCGCCGCGCCGGGAGGAAATACCGCTCATCGCCGCGCGGAAATCGTCGTAGGCCGGAAGGCGCTCGGTCTGCACCGCGGAGGGCCCCGCCCATTCCGTGGCGTACCCGGCCGGCTCGACCAGGGTGACCTTGACGCCGAAGCCCTTCACCTCGGCGGCGAGGCTCGCGGTGAAGCCTTCCAGGGCGAACTTGGACGCGTGGTAGATGCCGAGTCCGGGCAGTGAGGTGACGCCGCCGATGGAGGACACCTGGATGATGTGGCCGGAGCCGCGGGCGCGGAGGTGGGGGAGCACCGCCTGGGTCACCCAGAGCGCGCCGAACACGTTGATCTCGATCTGGTCGCGGGCCTGCTGCTCGGTGACTTCCTCGACCATGCCGAACAGGCCGTAGCCCGCGTTGTTGATGACGACGTCGAGCTCGCCGAACGTGTCGATCGCCCGCTGCACCGCCTCGAACGCGGCCGCGCGGTCGGCGACGTCGACGCGCAGCGGCAGGACCGCGTCGCCGTACTTCTCGACCAGGTCGTCGAAGGCGGCCGCGGAACGGCTGGTCGCCGCGACCCGGTCGCCGCGTTTGAGCGCGGCTTCCGCCCACTCCCGGCCGAATCCCTTCGAGGCGCCGGTGATGAACCACGTCTTCGCCATGATCTTCCTCCTGGGACGCATGCTCTTGTTCAGTGACCAACACGACAAGTGAACTTGGTCAGCGACCAAGATGTCAACTCCGGGCGGTTCCCTTGTGCGGTGACCAAGCGGTGCGCTACGGTCTTGGTCGGCGACCAAGGTGTTTTGGGTGCGAAAGGATCATTCCGAGCAATGAACGCGACTGTGCGCCATCGGGATTTCTTCCACGGCATGTTCACGTGGATATCCGGTCTGAGCGACGCCGGAAATCACGGCACCCTCGACGAGATTCACCGATTCTGGGCGGCCGACGGCCGCATCATCACCTGCGGTCAGGTCAAGGCGGCCGGCATCGAGGAGCTGCGGAAGCACTTCGGGATCTATCCCCAGCAATACGAAGAGGTGGAGATCCGGGAGCCGTTCCACACCTATCTGGAGTCGGGAGACGACGTCGTCATCGAATACGACATCCTGATCCGCGGGCGACGTCATGAAGGTGCCGCGGACGACGGAGACACCGGGCGGCAGGAATTCCGTGTGATGGCGATCTTCTCCGTCACCGACGGCAGGATCTCGGAAATGCGTCAGGTGCCCGGCGTCAGGGCTGGAGACGCCTGACCGTCGCCGTGGCCAGTGCCCAACGCACGCTGATCCGTGCCCCCGTCGCACGGGGGACACGGATCAGGGCAGCGGATCAGGGCGCGGGTTCAGGACTTCACGGGCTTGCCGCGGCCCCAGGCCCAGGCCAGGCGGTCGGCGCCGGACTGGTTGGTGGTGACCAGCCAGGGGCGGGCCGCGTCGCCGATGAGCTTCTGGATCGAGTACGTGTCGTCGGTGCGCAGGCCGGGCCAGTAGACGGAGCCCATGCCGAGTTCGCGGAAGACGTCGGTGTCAGCCTGGATGAAGTTGACCGAGTTGTCCGCGGGAGTCGGCACGTTGTAGTTCAGGCCCGTGGTCATCGGGGCGCCGAACTCGTCGGCCACGGTGCGGTTCGCGCAGTCGCCGAGGCGCACCTTGAGGTCGCTCACCCACTGGTCGTAGGTGGCGTAGTCCTTCCAGAAGCCGTAGTGGTGCAGCGAGAGGTACGTGCCCTTCAGGCGCGGGTCGGCGCAGACCGTGGTGACGTGGTCGTTGTAGCCGGCGCCGCTGACGAAGACGCGGTTGCGCGGCACCTTGGAGTAGGTGTCCAGCCACTTGGCGGCGAGGTCGGCCCACTCGGCGTCGGTGTAGCCGTGCGGCTCGTTCATCGGCTCGAAGTAGACGCGCTGGTTGTGCTGGTACGCCTTGACCACGGTGTTCCACATGGGCCAGTACGTGGCGGGGTCGTCGATGAAGCCGTCCTTGTTGGCGCCCGTCCCCTCCCAGTACGAGACGATGACCTTGAACCCCTGCGCCGTCGCCGCGTCGATGACCCCGCGGTAGGACTTCCAGTAACTGCCGTTCACCGTGTACGGGTTGATGGGCAGCCGCACCGTGTTGGCACCGAGGTTGGCGCGGAACGCCGCGATCACCCGGGTCGCCTTCGCGTAGGTCTGGGCGTAGCTGTCGGAGAGCGACAGGCCGGACAGGACGACCGGGTCATCGGCGTAATTGTCGCGCGGATCGGCCCAGTTGACGCCCTTGAACTGGGACGTGTTCGTGCTCGGCGCGGCGGAGGCGGGGCTGCCGGCCAGCGTGGTGCCCATGGCCGCGGCGATCGCGACGGCCACGAAGGTGGCCCGCAGGCGGGTTCTGGCGGGGATGGTGCGCATCGACTTGCCCTTTCAGGAATGGCGACTCCGCGCATGGCGAGGCCTGCGCGCGGCTGAGCAGCCGTCGGAACAGATACCGGGCGGGACGGATGACGTCGGCTCGTCGTCCCGAGTCCCGGTGGGCTCGGTGGTGGTGGGGGAGTACGGGCACGGTGGGCCCTGCTCGCCGGGAGCCTCCTGTCCTCCCTCCTCCACCGGCCGCGACGCGGATGTTTACGTAAACATCCTGCGGCCGGAACGCCGACCGGATCTGTCGGCCGGGCCGGACCTGGAGATGTTTACGCAAACATGGCGGCGCCGGAATCGTGGCATCCGGCACCGCCGTCGTCAAGGTTTCCCGCACGTAACGTCGCCTGCGTCATGCGGCGGCTCTACGGCTTGATGCCCACCCCGGTCCAGAGGCTGACCTCGGCGTCGGTGGGCGGCTCCGTCGCGACGGCGTCCTCGTCGGCGGCATCGGGGCGCCAGCGGTGGCCGACGGCGATGCCGGGGTCGAGCAGTTCGAGCCCGGTGAAGAAGCGGGAGACGTCCTTCTGGGAGCGGAACTGCACCGGTGTCCCGGCATTGTTGTAGATCGAGGTCACCTTCTCCCAGGTGGTGGGGTCGAAGTCGGGCGTGCAGTGACTCACGGCCAGGGCGCTGCCCGAAGGGAGAACCGACAGCAGGCGGGCCACGAGCCCGTACGGGTCCTGGGCGTCGGTGACGAAGTGCAGGAGCGCGTTGAGGGACAGTGCTACCGGCTTGCCGAGATCGAGGATCTCGGCCAGTTGGGGCGCGTTGAGCAGCGTCTCGGGGTCGTTGACGTCCGCCTGGACGTACGTGGTGCGGCCCTGCTGGGTGCTGCGCATCAGACGCTCGGCGTACTTGAGGACCAGGGGGTCGTTGTCGGCGTAGACCACCCGGGCCTCGGGCACCACGGACTGGGCGACCTGGTGCAGGTTCGGCTCGGTGGGGATGCCGGTGCCGATGTCGAGCCACTGGCGGATGCCGTGCTCCCGGGCTAGGACGCGGGTGGCCCGGTGCATGAACGCGCGGTTCTCGCGGGCGCAGACGAAGATGGCGGGGTAGGCCGCCGCGACCGTCTCCGCCGCCTGCTTGTCGATCTCGAAGTGGTCCTTGCCGCCCAGGTAGTAGTCGTACATGCGGGCGGAGTGCGGCCTGCTGGTGTCGATGTCCCGCGCGGCGTGGGCGTTGGTCATGCTCTCCCTCTCAAGTGGTGTGCATCGGCGTCTCGGGCAGGTCGCAGCCGGGCCGGCTCCAATTCCCCACGCCCGTGGTCTGGTTCAGCCGGCCATCAGATGGTCGGCCAGGCCCCGCTTGACTCCCGCGACGAACGCGGCCATCTCCTGGGGTGTGTAGATCAAAGCGGGTCCGGCGGGATCGGTCGACTGGCGCAACGCGATGCGTCCGTCGGCCAGTTGCTTGGTCTCCACGCACTGACCTCCGTTGGGACCGCTCCAGGGGCACTCCCAGCCCTGCTCGCCGAGGTTCGACGCGGGCATCCCGTTGTAGACCTTGCCGTCCGTGGTGGTCATGAGTACTCCTTGCGCATGCGGTTCAAGAGCGCCTTGCTGTCCGCGGACGAGGTCAGCAGCGACATCCTGTTGTGCGCCTCCAAATGGGCCACGACATCGGACCGTTGGTCCAAGTACATGGAGGCGGAGAGGATCTCGCTGTAGACGACGTCGGGCAGCTCCGGTTCCTCGAACCGGAAATAGGTGAAGGGTGCGCACGCCCCGACATGGGCACCCGCCGAGAACGGGACGATGTCAACACTGACGTGGTCCAGTTCCGAGACCTCGAGGAGCCGGTCTATCTGGTCCCGCATGACCGCGGGAGTGCCCACCACCCGGTGGAGCACGGCTTCTTCCAGCACCGCCCACAGCGTGGGCGCGTCCGGCTTCTCCAGCAGACTCTGGCGGCGCAGACGTAACTGCACCCGCCGTTCAAGGTCTTCGTCGTTGTCGTTCGGGAAGCCACCGCTCAGCACGCCTCGCGCGTAGTCGTACGTCTGAAGGAGTCCCGTGACGTAGTGCGGCTCATAGGTACGGAGGGTCTTGGCGCCGGTCTCCAGGCTCACATAGGCGGTGAACCAGCCTGGCAGCACATCGCGGTAGGCGTGCCACCAGCCGGGCTCGTTGGCGCGGTCGGCGAGGGCGACGAACTCCTCGATCTCCTGGCGGTCGGCGCCGTAGGTCTCCAGCAGCTTCTCGACGTAGAGCGGCTTGAGGCCGACCTCGGCCTTCTCCAGCCGGCGGATGGTCAGGGACGTCACCCGCAGGGCCTTGGCGGCGTTCTCCAGGGACACGCCCGCACCCTGTCGCCGATCCTGAAGCCTTCGGCCGAGGATCATGCGCAGAACCGTGGGTGCACCCGCGCCGGTGCTCGACCGAGCTTCGCTCACGCCCAACCTCCTGAGGGACTGTCACCGGCATTAGTCTGACAGCGACTTGCTGTTGTCGCCAGACAGAAACCGACGTTCTGAAATTATCAGGGAGTCGGTTGCAGGTTGAACTGAGCTATGGGCATAGTTACTTGTGTGAGCGATCTAGGCCTCGCGCCGGAACTCCCCAAGTCCGGTTGGCCGGTTGCTGATGCTGTGCGTCTCCCGCCTGCGCCCGCCCCCGATGGAAGGCGAACCACCGTGTCCCCCCACACGACTCCCTCCCCGCAGCTTTTAGACGTCACCAGTCCGGATCTGTCGCACTGGCTGGAACTTCCGGCGCACCGCTCCGGCGTCCGGACCGCCCGGCATGCCATGGGCGCGCAACTCGCCAAGTGGCAGCTGCCCGAAGGCGTGCGCGACGACGCGGTGCTGCTCATCTCCGAGTTGGCCACCAACGGGGTGTGCCACACCCCCAGCGCGAGACTCCTGTGCGGTGTCGGCCTCGTCACCGACCGTAGTCTGCGCATCGAGGTCCACGACCACGACTACACCGGCGGCAGTCTCTCCCGCTGCGAACCGTGCGCCGACGACGAGAGCGGGCGCGGACTGTTCATCGTGCAGGCCATCGCGGACACTTGGGGGGTCGACAGATCCGCGCTCACCGGCGGGAAAGCCGTGTGGGCCACACTGTCCACCGGCTACTGACGCCGGACACTTGGAGGGGGCGAGGACGCCCGCGGCCTGTTCAGGTGGTCGCGGGCGTCAACTCGGCCAGCAGCAGCGTGCGGTCGTCCGCCCCGGGAGTCGCGGACGGGGCACGCAGCAGCCGCTCGCACAGCGAGGGGAACCCCTCCGGTCCGCCGGCCGGCGTGGGCTCCGCGGCGGCCGTGTCGAGGGCCCGGGCCAGCGAGGCGATCTCCTGGTCGATGTCGGCGTGCCGCGACTCGACCAGTCCGTCGCTGTAGAGCAGGAGCAGCGCCGGTTCGTCGATGGTCAGCACCGTGGCCTCGTAGTTGCCCGTGCCGAGCCCCAGCGGCAGTCCCGCGCTGGCGAGCGTGACCGGCAGGGCCGGTCCGTGCGGGCCGCGCAGCAGTGGGGGCGGATGACCGGCGCCGACCAGGGTGCAGGAGTGCGCCCGGGCGTCCCACTCGGCGTAGATGCAGGTCGCGAACGACGCGCCCGGGGTGTCGTAGGCCAACTCGTCGATCCGGCGCATGAGTTCGGCCGGTTCCATGTCGAGCCGGGCCAGGGTGCGCACGGCCGTACGCAGCTGGATCATGGCTACGGCGGATTCGGGGCCGTGGCCCATCGCGTCACCGACGACCAGGCCGACCCGGCCGCCGGGGCGTGGCAGGACGTCGAACCAGTCGCCGCCGATGATGTTGCCCTGGCCGGCCGGGAGATAGCCGTGCGCGATGCGGCAGCCGTGGAACGCCTGGGCCGGGTCCGGGAGCAGGCTGTTGCGGATGGCCAGCGCGGTGCGGCGCTCGCGTTCGTAGCGGCGCGCGTTGTCCAGGGCCACGCTCGCCCGGGCCGCCAGCGACTCCACGGCCACGGCCTCGCCGGGCAGGAACGGGTCCCGGTCCGGGCCGCGCGTGCAGGCGACGAACCCGACGGTGGCGCCCCGCAGTTGGAGCGGCACGACGAGGAACGACGCCGTCCTCAGCAGGTCGTCTATGCGCTGCGCGTCGCCGCCGGCGGAGGCCAGCAGCCGCTCGGAGGTGTGCTTGTCCACTCCGTCGAGGACCTGCGAGTGCCCGCTGGCGAGAGCGCGTGCGTACGGGGTCTCCCGGGGGAAGACAACCACCTCGCCGACCGGCAGCACACCGTCCCAGCTCTCGGGTGCCTCCGTGCCCACCCGCACCGCCAGCCGACGCGCCTCGATCTGCGGCGGGTCCAGGGCCGGATACGCGTTCTCCTCGAGCACCCACCGCTCCAGCAGATACACCGACGCCGCGTCGCAGAACCCGGGCGTCAGCGCGTGCACGACGTGGCTGCCGGTCAGCCGCAGGTCGAGCTCCGAGCCGATCACGTCCGCGGCGGGGGCGAAGACCTGCCTGCGGCGTGGGGGCCCGGCAGGGGGTGCGTCACCGTGGTGACTGCGCGGTTCGTTCCGCAGAGTCGTGCCTTTCCGGGGTGGGGACCGGCCGCGTGGCGTGGGGCAAGCGGTCTGCCGTGTTTTCCTCGGCAACTATATGATGACGCGTCAAGCAACCTGGGGCGAAAGGGAGTTGTGGTGACGGACGGTGGAGGTCTGCCGCAGGGGATTGATCCTCACAAGGCGAGTGTCGCCCGAATGTACGACGCGATGCTGGGCGGTGAACACAATTTCGCCATAGACCGCGAGGCGTTGGCGGCGTTCACGGCGATCGACCCCCAGGTCCGCACCCTGGCCCGCGCCAACCGCGACTTCCTCGGCCGGGCCGTGCGCTTCCTGATCGACTCCGGTGTACGGCAGTTCATCGACCTCGGCTCGGGCATCCCCACCCAGGGCAACGTCCACGAGGTCGCGCAGGCCGCCAGCCCCGGAGCCCGCGTGGTCTACGTGGACAACGACCCGGTGGCCGTCGCCCACAGCACCTCCCTGCTCGCCGACAACCCGGACGCGGACATCGTCGACGGCGACATCCGCAGGCCGGCCGACGTCCTCTCCTCCCCGCAGGTACGGAAGTTGATCGACTTCGAGCAGCCCGTCGCCGTCCTGATGATCACGATCCTGCACTTCGTCACGCCCGCGGAGGACCCGGCCGGCATCGTCGCCAGGTTCCGCGACGCGTTGCCCGACGGCAGCTGGCTGGCCATGAGCCACGCCACCAACGAGGACCGCCCGGACACGGCGGCGGCCGTGGGCAAGTTGTACAGCGCCAGGGCCACTTCACCCGTCACCGCGCGTTCCCACGACGAGATCCTCGGCCTCTTCGACGGCTTCGACCTCGTCGCGCCGGGCCTGACCTACGTCCCCCTGTGGCGCCCGGACCCGGCGGACGAGATCCCCGAAAACCCGTCCGAGTACTGGGTATACGCGGGCGTCGGCTCCAAGAACGCGTAGACCGCGGGTACTTCGGAGAGTACTTGGGCGGGTACTTCGTCGAGGAAAACGAGGTGCGCGCCCCGGATTTGGCCGGATGAGGGGGAGTGAGTCGCGAGAAGCGGGGCAGGGGGCTCTTGTCGGCAGTTCCTTCGGACGAATGGGGTGGGCGTTATGGCAGCCGTGACGGCAGCGGAGGCACCGGCCACGGCAGGACGGCGGACCACGGTCGGGGAGACGCTCCCGATGATCGCCGAGCCGTCGAAGGTGAGCCCGAAGGACGCGCGTGAGCTGTCGCGCCAGTTCTTCGACCGGCTGACCTCGCTGGAAGAGGGCACCCACGAGTACCAGTACGTGCGCAACACCCTGATCGAGATGAACCTCTCCCTCGTGCGCTACGCGGCCGCGCGCTTCCGCAGCCGCAGCAACAACGAGATGGAGGACATCGTCCAGGTCGGCACGATCGGACTCATCAAGGCGATCGACCGGTTCGAGCTCTCGCGACAGGTGGAGTTCACGTCGTTCGCCGTCCCCTACATCGTCGGCGAGATCAAGCGCTTCTTCCGCGACACCAGTTGGGCCGTCCACGTGCCGCGCCGACTCCAGGAGGCCCGCGTCGAGCTGGCCAAGGCGACCGAGGAACTGCGGTCCCGCCTCGGTCGTACGCCGACCACGCGTGAGCTGTCCGAGCTGATGTGCCTGACCGAGGAAGAGGTCATCGAGGCCCGCAAGGCGTCCAACGGCTACACCTCCTCCTCGCTGGACGCCGCGCTCAGCACCGACGCGGGCGCCGAGGGCGAGACCGTGCTGGCCGACGTCATCGGCTCGGACGACCCGGGGCTCGAACTGGTCGACGACCTCAGCTCCTTGGCCCCCCTCATCGCCCAACTCGACGAGCGCGAGCGGAAGATCATCCACATGCGCTACGTCGAGGAGCGCACCCAGGCCGAGATCGGCGAGGAACTCGGCGTCTCCCAGATGCACGTGTCCCGGCTCATCAGCCGTATGCTCCGCCGTCTCCGCGCGGGGCTGCTCGATCCCGCGGTCGCCTGACGGGCCGTTCCGGCCCAACAATCCGGCCTGTTGGGTGATTTCACCCTCCCCGGATGTCCGTTCTGCGGCACTCTCGTACTGTGGCCGGGTCGGCACCTCAGGTGCCCGCCCGGCCGTCGCGGGGTTGCCGGAAGGGGGAGTTGTGGCGTGGCGGAGTGAGGAGTTCGGGGAGTCCCACGAGGGCATCGTGGGGGCGGTCCTCGCCGACGGCAGTGAGCCGAAGTCCGTGTATCTGGATGTGGGCAGCGGCAGTTGTGGGTTCGAGACCCGTGAGTGGTGGGCCTACAACGGCTGGATGGGCCGGCCGAAGGCAGCCGGCTGGCGGGCCTCCTGCGCGTGCGGCTGGCGCGGGGACAACCATCCCATCGACTGGGACCAGGTGGAGGACCACGACCTCGACGACCTGGACACCTCCGACGCGTACGACGACTGGTGGGAACACATCCACGCGGTCGAGCGCCGGACGGTCCCGTTGCCGGAGGAACTCTCCGAGCTGATGGAGCAGTTGGAGGAACGGCTCGACGCGCTCTCGGACACGGCGCCGGTGGCCGCGCTGAAGGCGGTGGCCATCCTGGAACGCATGGCCGCCCGGGTCGGCAAGGAAGCGGCGTACGGGGCGCAGGCCGACGATGTGCCGGGCGAGGCGCTCGGCAAGGCGCTCGGGCTGAGCGTGGACAGGGCCCGGTCCCGGCTCGACCGCTACCTGCGCGCCTACCACTGACGGACGGCGGGCGGCGGCCGCGTCCTCGGTACGTGTCCCGGGCCGGGGGCGGCGGGGAGGCAGAGGGCCGCCCGTGGCGCCGGGACGCCGTCGAGCCGGGGGGGCGCGTGCCAGACTGGACGTACCGCTCGCCCCCGCTCCGTAGTCCCCGCACTTCACCGAGGTTGTCCGTGACCAAGCCCCCGGCCCGTGTCCCCCAGCGCAGCAACGCGCGCTCCAACCGGGAACGCATCCTGGCCACGGCCCGCCGGGAACTCGGCCTGAACCCGGACATCACCCTGGAAGAACTCGCCCGCGCGTCCGGTGTCGTACGGCGCACGCTGTTCGGGCACTTCCCCGGCCGGGAGGCGCTGCTGGAGGCGTTGGCCGAGGAGGCGTCGGAGGCCCTGCGGGACGCGCTGCCCGCCGACCCGGCACCGTCCGACGCGGTGGCGGAGCCGGCCGAGCGGTCGTTCGCGCGCTTCGTCCTGTCGATGTGGACCGTGGGGGACCGCTACCGGCTCCTCCTGGCGCTGGCCCGCCGTGACCTGGGCCAGGAGCGCGTCACCGAGATCCTGGCACCGGCCCGCCGCGCGGCCGCCACCATCCTGGACCGCGGACAGCGCGACGGCGTGTTCCACACCCAACTGCCGCCCGCCGTGCTGAGCGCCGGGCTGGAAGCCCTGACGATCGCCCTGCTCGAAGAGGTCAACTCCGGGGAACTGGAGGACGACGGGAACCGCGCCGCGGTCGCCGCGCTCATCGCGGCCGGTGTGCCGGAGAAGCAGGCACGTGTCGTGGTGGACGAGGTCGCGTCGGCGGACGAGACTGCCGCGCACGACTGAGCCTCACGCGTTCCCGTACGACGAGTCTCCCCGCAACGAGTCCCGCACTGAATCCCGCACAGGATCGTCCCGCGAGCCGTCGTCTGACCGGAAGGTGACCGACTCGCCCGACAGCCGGGCGATCAGCCCGCCCTCCGTCGTGGTGACCGAGCGCAGACGCAGGCCCTGAGGGATGTTCCGCAGCTGGATCGGCCGCTCGAAGACCCTGCTGAGCGCCACTCGGCCCACTTCGGGCAGCAAACCGCCCGTGACCTGGAAGTCCTTGAAGGCGATGCGGTTGCCGGAGAGCACCGAGACGGTCGCCGCCACCGTGATGTCGTCGCCGGTGGGCAGGAGGACGCTCGCGCGGACCCGGTCGGGACGGGAGCCCCGGGAGATCTCCAGCCCGAGGGCGTCGGACAGGTCCGGGTAGGACAGCAGGGCGGTCGCCTCCGCCGAGCGGGCCAGCGCTTCCCTGTCGTCGTCGGACCTCTTCAACTCCTTCAGCTGGAGGGAGAGTTCGCTCACCGGCAGCGGGCCGGTGGTGTCGCTCGCCGGTATGTCGTGCGCGGTGATGTCCACGTGCCGCAGGGTGCCGGCGGCCAACTGCGTCAGGACAGGGAAGCCCCGCACGTGGACCTCCGGTGCGGAGGGAGTGTGCATGCCCTCCTGGAACGCCTCGGCCGTACGGGACTCCACCCGCGCCGTCGCGTAGCGGTCGACGCCGACGGGGACGAGGAGCAGTGCGAGCAGCGCGCCGACGGCGATGACGACCGGACGCCGGTTCCTCCGGGGCGGGCGCGGGTCACCGGGCTCGTACGCGGGGAACGTGGTGTCGGCGTGGTCGTACGGGTGCATGGGTCTCCTTCGACGGGATGCAGCGGGATTCGACGGGATTCGACGGGATTCAACGGTTCGGTCGCAGGCGGTGGACCGTGGTGGCCGCGAGGTAGGGTCCGACGCCCGCGGCGATGAGAGCCGCGGTGGCGGCGGCAGTGCCGTCGTCGGTCCAGAGGCCGGAGTTGACGCTCTCCAGCAGCGCCAGCAGGTGTGCCTCCAGGGCTCTTCTGAGCGGGCCCGGCGGGACGGCGATGTGGAAGACGCCCTGCCGCCGGCCGTGGGCGAGGATCCCGGCGACCGCGTCACGGGCCGGGCCGAGGAGCGCGTCGACCCCGCCGGGGCCCAGGTCGTGGTGGGCGAGCCCGATGAGCGTGCGGTAGCGGTCGCCGACCGGGCAGAGCGTGAGGGGGAGGTGGGCGAGGGCGGTCACGGCGTCCGGCGTCGGGGCGCGGGCGGTGGCGCTCGCCCGCCGTACCGCCTCCCCGGCGTCCGCGATGTCACCGAGGCTGCAGTCGGGGTCACGGCCCAGTTCCCGCCGGGCCGCTTCCAGGATGCGGGCGCGGGTGGCGCGCGCCTTGGCGCTGCTGCGGCCGGTCACGTCGACTCCTCCTGATGGGGCTGATCCGTCCCGGCATAGTTGCACATCGATGGGCAACGAAATAGTCTGCACATCAGTGAGCAATTAATGCCGTCCAGGAGTCTCCGATGCCGCTCTTCGTCACCACACCCGTCGACAAGACGACCGGGCCGTACGCACGGCGCTGGTCCGCCCTGATCGTGCTCTGTCTGAGCCTGCTGATCGTGGTCATGGCGAACACCTCGCTGATCGTGGCCGCCCCCGACATGACCACCGACCTGGGCCTGAGCAGCAGTGATCTGCAGTGGGTCGTCGACGGCTACACCGTCCCGTATGCCGCGCTGATGCTCGTGCTGGGCGCGATCGGCGACAAGTACAGCCGTCGCGGCGCGCTCGTCACCGGCCTGGTGATCTTCGCCGGCGGATCGGTGACGGGCAGCCTGGTCCACGAGACCGGACTGGTCATCGCGGCCCGCGCGACCATGGGTGTGGGCGCCGCGGTGGTCATGCCGGCCACGCTGTCCCTGCTGGTCGCGATCTTCCCGAGGCACGAGCGGGCGCGGGCCATCACGGCCTGGAGCGCGACCTCGGGTCTCGCCATCGCCGTGGGCCCGCTGGTCGCGGGCTGGCTGCTGGCGGACCACGCCTGGGGCTCCACGTTCCTGATCAACGTGCCCATCGCCCTCGTCGCGATCGTCGGCGCCCTCGTCCTCGTACCGCCGTCCAAGGCGGACGCGATGGGCCGCATCGACTGCGTGGGCGGTCTGCTCTCGATCGTCTCGGTCGGCAGCCTCGTCTACGCGATCATCGAGGGCCCGCACTTCGGCTGGGGCGCGGGTCCGGTCACCGCGGCCGTCGTCGCCGCCGTCGGCCTACCCGCCTTCGTGGCCTGGGAGTTGCGCCACCCGCACCCCATGCTCGACGTCCGCAAGTTCGCTCAGCGTCCCTTCAGCGGCTCGATGACGGCGGTGCTGTTCTTCTTCTTCGGCACCTTCGGCGCGATCTACTACGCCACGCAGTTCCTCCAATTCGTCCTCGGCTACGACGCGTTGGAGACGGGCGTACGACTGCTGCCGCTGGCCGGTGCCGTGTTCCTCGGCGCCGTGGTCACCGGGCGGCTGACGCCCAAGCTGGGCATGAAGCCGATGGTGGTGACCGGCATGGTGCTCGGCACCGTCGGCGTCCTCCTGCTCACCCAGGTCGACAAGGCCTCCACCTACGGCGACTTCCTGCCCACGATGATGCTGCTGGGCTTCGCGATCGGGCTGAGCGTCTCCCCGGCCACGGACACGATCATGGGCTCCTTCCCGGAGAACGAGCTCGGCGTCGGCGGCGGCGCCAACGACACCGCGCTGGAACTGGGCGGCTCCCTCGGCATCGCCATCCTGGGCTCGCTGCTGGGCACCACCTACCAGGACAAGCTGACCGACCTGGCCGGCGGACACCTCCCCGCCGCCGCGCTGGACACCGCCAAGGACTCGGTCGGCGGCGGCCTGGCGGTCGCCCAGCAGATCGCGAAGACACCCTCCGCCGGACCGCAGCAGGCGCAGGCCCTGGTCGACGCCGTGCACGAGGCCTTCGCCCACGGTGTCGCGCAGACCAGCCTCGTCGGCGGGATCATCATGGCCGCCGGCACGCTGATCGTCCTCGCGGTCCTGCCGGGCCGTCGCACCACGGGCACGCCCGAGCCGGAGCAGCCGCAGGCGACGGAGACCAGCCGCGACGAGGAGCACGCCGACTCCGTGTGAACTCCTCGACACTGACCGCCCGTTGACCAGCAGCTCGGAGACCAGGAAGCGAGCGGACATGTCCGCCCCGTACCGCGTCGACGTCCATCAGCACCTTCTCCCGCCCGCCTACCGGAAGTTGATGGACCGTCATGAGATGACGGCCGGCGGCCATACCCTGGCCGGACCACGACCGGCTGCGCTTCCGCTGTGACCCGGCCCGGCCCGCCGTGGACCGCCCGACACCGCTGGGCCATCACCGCTGGGAGTTCCCGATCCTCCCGGGCGACGACGAACGACGACTGACCAGCGACGACGCGGTGTGCGACCTGGTGTCCCGCTACGGGATCGGCGGGCACAACGTTCAAGTCCTGCGGGTCGACGAGCGCCACCACTCCGTCGCGATTGCCGGTGTGCGCGGGCTGCCCGTCGACCCGGTCCGCACCCGCGTCCAGCACCTCAACATCCAGGCGGCCGGGCTCGACGACCTCGCGCGGAGCTATCAGCGCGTGTGCGAACTCGGCTTCGACATGGCGCTGTCCGTCGGGCAGCACACCAACGACAAGGAACTGTCGTACTACGCCCGCAGCCCCTCGGGCTTCGAGTGGGAGGTCGGCTGGAACCCCGTCGTCGTCGACGAGGCGACCTGGGAGCCCGGCACCCACCAGGGCATCAGTATCTGGGGGCACACGCCGGTCGGTCGGACCATCGTGGATAAACTGGAACAGTTCCGCCTCGGCGCCCGCTCCCTCGTCCGCTCGGAGAACACCGTCCCCGCCCTGAGCGGTGCCGGGATCGCCGACGGCTGAAGCTCACTTCACGAAATCGACGGTCCTGCCTGTGCACGCTCCGGACACCACCGCCACCGAACCGGCCGACGCGGCCCCGCATCGCACCCGGCGCTGGCTGCGGCCGGTGGTGATCACGGTCCTGCTCGCGCTGTTCACCACCGAACTGGTGCTGGGCTGGCCCTCGTTGGCCGCCGCCCTGTCACAGCTGCGCGCACCCAGGCTGAACTGGTTCGCCGTCGCGCTCGTCGCCGAGGTGGCCGCCATGGGCTGCTACGCGCGCATGCAACGCCGACTGCTGCGGTCGGCCGGGGTGATCGTGCCGATCCAACGACACGTGGCCCTCGCCTACGCGGCCCACTCGCTGAGCGTCACCCTGCCCGGCGGTCCGGCCTTCTCCACCCACTTCAACTACCAGCAGATGCGCCGCTTCGGGGCCACGCCCGCCGTCGCCTCCTGGTGCATCGCGCTGTCCGGCCTGCTCTCCGCGGCGGCCCTCGCCGTCGTCACCGCGATCTCCGCGATCGCCTCCGACGGCAGCTTGCAGTGGCACAGCCTCGTCACCCTCGGCCTGGCCGTGCTCCTGCTCACCGTCGGCATCCGCCGCATCACCCGCCACCCGGAGAAGGTCGAACCGGCGACCCGCGCCGCGCTGGCCCGGGTCAACCGGCTGCGGCACCTTCCCGAGACCCAGGGCCTCGACCGCATCCGCGGCTTCGTCGAGCAGCTCCGCACCGCCCGGCTCGAACCCCGGCACGCCGTCGCCGCCGCGGTCTTCGCCGTCCTCAACTGGCTGCTGGACGCGGGCTGTCTGTGGCTGTGCTTCCACGCCATCAGCGACACGGAGATCAGCAGCGCCCAACTGCTGCTCGCCTTCTGCGCGGGCATGGCCGCCGGGACGCTCACGATCATCCCGGGCGGCCTCGGCCTCATCGACAGCGCGCTGATCCTCGGACTGGTCACGGGCGGCGTCGCGACCAGCACCGCGATCGCCACGGTCGTGCTCTACCGGATCATCAGCTTCGGGTTCATCATCGGCGTCGGCTGGATAACGTGGCTGGTCATCCGCCGCCACAATCGCCGGGAGCCCGCCCTCTAGCGGAACGCCGGGCCACCCGACCGTCAGGCCCGTGCGCCGCCGTCGACCCGCAGGACCGTGCCGGTCACGAAGGACGCGCGGTCGCTGAGCAGCCAGGCCGCCGCCTGGGCGATCTCGTGGGGGTCGGCCGCGCGGCGCAGCGGGGTGAGCGCCGTGAGGCGGTCCTGGAGGCCGGGGGAGTGGTCCTCCCAGGTGCGGACCATCTCGGTGAGGGTGTTGCCGGGGGCGATGGCGTTGACGCGGATGCCTTCCGGGCCGTAGGTGACGGCGGCCGACTCCGTGAGGCTGTTGACCGCGCGCTTCATCGCGCCGTAGACGGGCAGCTCGGGGTTGCCCATCAGGCTGCCGACGGAGGAGTTGTTGAGGATGGCGCCCGTTCCCGCCGTGGCCCGGATGGCGGCGACCTGGGCGACCATGGCGAGCCAGACGCCCTTGAGGTTCACGTCGTAGACATGGTCGAAGTCGCTCTCCGGCAACTCGTCCATGGGTCCGGGGCGTTGGAGCGTCGCGCCGTTGTTGAAGGCCACGTCGAGCCTGCCGTACAGGTCCACGGTCCGGTCGACGGCCGCGCGGACGCTTGTCGCGTCGGCCAGGTCGCACACCACGTGGTCCGCGGTGCCGCCGGCCTCCCGGATCTCTTCGGTGACCGTCTTCAGCTGGGCCTCCGTGCGGGCCGCGAGCAGGACCCGGGCGCCTTCGCGGGCGAACAGCCGTGCCGCCGCCGCGCCGATACCGCGACCGGCGCCGGTGACGAAGGCGACCTTGCCGGACAGCAGGCCGAGGGAGGGAGAAGCGGATGCGTTGGTCATGGCAGCGAGCCTGCGCCGGTCCGCAGGGCCGATCCAGGCACCGGCAGTACCTGGCTTGACCCGCCGCCGCGCGTCCACACTGGGGGAGTGGACCGACGAGAACTTGCCGACTTCCTGCGCAGCAGGCGTGAGCGGATCACCCCCGCCGATGTGGGGCTGCCCGCGGGACCGCGCCGCCGTACCCCGGGGCTGCGCCGGGAGGAGGCGGCGCAGCTGGCGTTCATCTCGACCGAGTACTACACACGGCTGGAGCAGGCCCGCGGCCCGCACCCGTCGCGCGAGGTACTGGCCGGGCTGGCCCGCGCCCTGCGCCTGACGGACGCCGAGCGCGACCACCTCCACCACCTCGCGGGCGTACCGCCGGGCCCACCGCCCGGACCCTCGCGCGAGGTGCGGCAGAGCATCCTCGACCTGCTGCACCGGCTGCCGCAGGCCGCCGCGATCGTGGTCTCCGCGACGCACGAGGTGATCGCCTGGAACGACCTGGCCGCCGCCCTCATGGAGGACTTCTCGGCCGTGCCGCGACGCGACCGCAACCTGGTGCGGCGCGTCTTCCTCGGCCCGCACCCGGAGGGACGACGGCTGTACGGGGTCTCGGACGCGGACGAGTTCGCGCGCCGCGCGGCCCAGGACCTGCGCGCCACCGCTGCCCGCTACCCCGACGACCCGGAGCTGACCGAGCTGGTGGACGAACTCCTCGCCGGGAGCGAGGAGTTCACCGAGCTGTGGGACTCCCACGACGTGGCCGCCGCGCCCACCTTCTGCAAGACCTTCCAGCACCCGCAGGTCGGTCCGGTCACCGTCAACTGCGACGTCCTCGACATCACCGACCGGGACCAGCGGGTCGTGATCTACACGGCCGCCCCCGGTTCACCGTCCGAGGGTGCCCTGCGGCTGCTGTCGGTGATCGGCACGCAGCGCATGGACATGACCCCCTGACGGGGATCAGTTCTCCGCACGCGCGACGAGGTCCAGCGCGATGTCGGTGATCATGTCCTCCTGGCCGCCGACCATCGCCCGGCGCCCGGCCTCGACCAGGATGCTCCGCGTGTCGAGGCCGTAGCGGGCGGCCGCGGTCTCGGCGTGTCGCAGGAAGCTGGAGTACACGCCCGCGTAGCCGAGGCTGAGGGTCTCGCGGTCCACCCGTACCTCGCGGTCCTGGAGCGGTCGTACGAGATCGTCGGCGGCGTCCATGAGGGGGAACAGGTCGCAGCCGTGCTTCCAGCCCATCAGGTCGGCGACCGCGACGAACGCCTCCAGCGGACAGTTGCCCGCGCCCGCGCCCTGGCCCGCGAGGGAGGCGTCGACGCGGATCGCGCCGCCCTCGACCGCGACGACCGTGTTGGCGACGCCGAGGGCGAGGTTGTGGTGGGCGTGGATGCCCAACTCGGTCTCCGGGGCCAGGATTTCGCGGTACGCGCGGAAACGGTCCCGGACCCCGTCCATCGTCAACCGGCCCCCGGAGTCGGTGACATAGACGCAGTGGGCGCCGTAGGACTCCATGAGCTTCGCCTGGCGGGCGAGTTCGGCGGGTTCGGCCATGTGGGACATCATCAGGAACCCGGCCACGTCCATGCCCAACTCCCGTGCGGCGGCGATGTGCTGGGCGGAGATGTCGGCCTCGGTGCAGTGCGTGGCGACCCGTACCGAGCGGATGCCCAGCGCGTGGGCCTGCTTGAGGTCGTGGACGGTTCCGATGCCGGGCAGCAACAGCGTTGTGGGGATCGCCTGTTGTACGACGTCGGTGACGGCCCCGATCCACTCCCAGTCGGTGTGGGCGCCGACGCCGTAGTTGATGCTGGAGCCGGCCAGCCCGTCGCCGTGGGCGATCTCGATGGCGGCCACACCCGCGCTGTCCAGGGCGGCGGCGATCGCGCGGGCCTGGTCGACGGTGTAGCGGTGCCGTACGGCGTGCATGCCGTCCCGCAGCGTGACGTCCTGGACGTAGAGGGACGGGGTCACCTGGCTGCCTCCTTGCGGGTGCGGGCGGCCATGCGCTCCGCGGTGCGCAGGGCGGCCGAGGTCATGATGTCGAGGTTCCCGGCGTAGGCGGGGAGGTAGTGGGCGGCGCCCTCGACCTCCAGGAACACCGACACCTTCAGCAGTTCGCCCGCGCCCGGCGCGAGGCTGCGCAGCGGGTCGTCGGCGGCCACCCTGTCGTACTGCACCTTCTGCTTGAGCCGATAGCCGGGCACGTAGGCCTGGACGCGGCCGACCATCTCCTCGACGGACGCCGTGACCGCCTCGGTCGCGCAGTCGGAGACCAGGCAGTGCACGGTGTCCCGCATGATCAGCGGGGGTTCGGCCGGGTTGAGGACGATGATCGCCTTGCCGCGCGCCGCACCGCCGACCGCCTGGACGGCCTGGGAGGTGGTCTCGGTGAACTCGTCGATGTTCGCGCGGGTGCCAGGACCGGCCGAGCGCGAGGCGATGGACGCGACGATCTCGCCGTAGTGGACCGGGGAGACCGCGCCCACCGCGGCGACGATCGGGATCGTGGCCTGGCCGCCGCACGTGACCATGTTGACGTTCGGGGCGTCGAGGTGGGCGTCGCCGTTGACCGGCGGGACGACATACGGGCCGAGGGCGGCCGGGGTGAGGTCGACGAGGGTGCGGCCCAGGGGCCGTAGGACCTCCTCGTGGTGGCGGTGGGCGCCGGCCGAGGTCGCGTCGAAGACGATGTCGACGTCGGCGAACTCGCCCAGTTCCACCAGTCCTTCGACGCCCTCGTGGGTCGTGGCGACCTTCAGGCGGCGGGCGCGGGCCAGGCCGTCGGAGTCCGGGTCGATGCCGGCCAGCGCGGCGATCTCCAAGGTCTCCGAGAGGCGCAGGACCTTGATCAGGAGGTCGGTGCCTATGTTGCCGGAGCCGATGATGGCGACCTTCGTGGTCACTTTCCGTCCCCTTCCGAAGCTTCGGTGGCTTCCTTGGCGAAGCGGACCCGTACCGAGCCCAAGCCCGAGATGTGCGCCTCGAAGGCGTCTCCGGGAGCGGCCGGAGTCATCGGGCCCAGCGCGCCGGTCAGTACGAGGTCGCCCGCGCGCAGCGGGTCGCCCCGCTCGGCGAGGGCCGAGGCCAGCCAGACGGCGGCGGTCAGGGGGCTGCCGAGACAGTCGGCGCCGGTGCCCTCGGAGACGGTCTCGCCGCCGCGGCTCATGGTCATCGTGACCGTGCGCAGGTCCACGGCGGTCAGCGGTACGGGAGTGGCGCCCAGCACGTACAGACCGCAGGAGGCGTTGTCGGCGACGGTGTCGACGAGGGAGATATCCCAGTTCCGCACCCGGCTGTCGACGATCTCCAGCGCGGGCAGCGCGAAGTCCACCGCGCGCAGCACGTCGACGACCGTGCACTCGCGCTCCGGCAGATCCCGGCCGAGGACCAGCGCGACCTCGGCCTCCACCTTCGGCTGGAGCAGTCGTCCCACGGGCACCTCGCCGCCGTCCGGCACCGCCATGTCCGCGAACAACGCGCCGAAGTCCGGCTGATCCACGCCGAGTTGACGCTGCACTGCGGGGGAGGTCAGGCCGATCTTGCGGCCGACGACGCGGCGGCCGGCGTCCACACCGCGCCGGACGTTCAGCTGCTGCACGGCGTAGGCGGTCTCCAGATCGCCGCCGTCGAGCAGCTCACGCACAGGCGGACAGGCGATCCCGGTACGGGTGGCCTCCGCGAGCAGGTCGGCGGCCTTGACCACGACCGGTGGAACGGCGTCCGCGCGGGCGCCGTCGGGCACGGTGGGCACGGGTTACCTCCTGGGAGAGAGCGGTGCGGGTACCCCCTCGGTATAGACAGCATCCCCGCAAAGGGACAATGTTTGTTCCGTGACACGGAACAACGTGAGCGGCAGCATGCTGGAGAAAGCCGCTCTCATCCTCGACTGCTTCATCCCGGACGGCGGTCCGTACCGTCTGTCGGAACTTTCCGAGCACACCGGACTGCCCAAGCCCACCGTCCACCGGCTGGCCGCCGACCTCGTCCGGCTGGGCTGGCTGGAGCGCTCTGGGCCCCGCTATCTGCTCGGCGCGAAGCTGTTCGAGCTCGGCTCGCTGGTGCCGCACCGGCGCGATCTGCGGGAGACGGCGCTGCCGTTCCTCCAGGACCTGTTCGAGGCCACGCGCGAGACCATCCACCTCGGCGTCCGCGAGGGCATGGAGGTGGTCTACCTCGAACGCATCCACGGCCACGAGGCACTGCGGCTGCCCTCACGCATCGGCGGCAGCCTGCCCCTGACCTGCACGGCTGTCGGCAAGGCTCTACTGGCCTTCTCCGGCGCCGAGTTGACGGAGGAGGTGCTGTCCCGCCCGCTGCCGAGCCTCACCCCGCACTCGATCACCGACCCGGCCCGGCTGCGCATGGCCCTGGAGAAGATCCAGGTGTCCGGCCTCTCCTACGAGGAACAGGAGGCCGCGTTGGAGGTGAGCTGCATCGCGGCCCCGGTGTTCGCCGGTGACACCGCGGTCGCCGCCCTCTCGGTCGCCGTACCGCGCACCCGCTTCCGCCCCGCCCAACTCGCCCCGGCCGTAAGGACGGCAGCGCTCGGACTGTCCCGCGTGCTGCGCGGCGGAGGGACCATGAAAACCCCACTGTCCTGGCGGTGAACCCGACCGTACACTGACAAGTCACGGTAACGGGGGCGTTGTTGAACGGGGGGATAATCATGTCCGAGGATCAGTACGGGTCTGTCCAGGGGTTCGTCGTGCCACCGATGCCGGCGTCTCCACCACCCGCCCCGCCGGACGGACTCAGATCCGTGGCGGTCGGCCTCCTCAACCTCAGTGGTCTCGGGCTCGGTTACGCGCTGATGCGCCGCTGGCTGCTCATGGCCGCGTGCTGGGTCGCGACCATCGTGCTGCTGCTGGTGGCCCTGCCCGCCGACCCGGACGGCGTCTCGGGCACCGCCGTCACCCTGTACGTCGTGTTCCTCGTACTCGCCGCCGTCCACGGCGCGTTGGCCGGCCTGCGCACCCGCCTCGCCTGGCCCTCGCCCACGCCGGTCGCGGTCGTGCTGGGCCTGGTGCTGCTCGCCGTACCGGCCGGGGGAGTCGTCCTCTATGACAACGCCCGCGACGAGGCAACCCAGCAGATGCTCCTCGACCGGCTGGAGACGGCCGACCAACTCGTCGTGGATTCGGGGCGGTTGCCGTTCTCGACGGCCGAAGCGCACTACCGCCAGGCGCTGGGTGTGTACGACGACCTCAGCACCGCGCACTCCGGTTCGCGGGCGGCCGACCGGGTGCCCGACCGGCTGAAGACGTTCTACACGACGGTCGCCGGTGCCTACGCGCAGAAGAACTACTGTGACGCGATACCCCAGTTGAAGTATCTGCGGACCGTCCCCGGCACCATCTCGAAGAAGCAGCTGGGCACGCTGAGCACCTGGCCGGACGACCGGCTGGCCACCTCGCTGTACGAGTGCGGCTCCACCGGGCTGGCCGCCCAACGCGCGGACTGGTCGACGAGCTTCGGCGATCTGCTGGCCACGTTCCCGCAGTCGTCGCAGGCGGGTCAGGTCGAGCCTGCCGTCAAGTCCGCCGTCACGCAGGCGGTGAAGGGCGTGTCCGGCAGCCAACCGTGCACGGCCGTCGAGGGGTTGGCGAGTCTCTCCACCCAGATATCGAGCCTGCAAGGCGGACAGGCGGGTGCGACCGACGCGCTCGGCGCGGACGCCCAACGGGCCGGCAGCCAGGCCGACGCCGGCGCCTATCAGTGCGGTGTGTCGCAGTACAAGGACGGCGACTTCGACTCGGCGCTCACCACGATGAACGACTTCGTGAAGAAGAGCACGCACGACAAGAACCGGGCCCGGGCCAAGAAGATCGCGATCGCCGCCGAGGTGGCGCAGACGGTCCCGGCCGCGGGCAAGAAGCTGCCGACGACCGCGTCCGGCGGCAGCATCTCCGTCACCGTCATGAACGACAGCCCGGACGACATCACGGTCCTGTACACCGGGCCGGTGACCGGCAGCTTCACCCTCAAGGGCTGCGGGAGCTGCACGTCGTACTCCCTCACCACCACCCTGCTGAAGGGGTTCGAGCCGTGCAGTTCCGGCAAGAGCTACCCGCAGAAGACGATCAGTCTGCCGACCGGTACGACGTACTTCGTGCACCGGCCAGACAGTTCCAGCGCGACGCCGGCCTCGGACACGGCGAAGCTCAGGTCGGGCTACATCTACACGGGTTCGGCCACCTCACGGGCCACCTCGTCCGCGCAGCGCAGCAGTTCCGTCAAAGACCGTGCGTCGTACTCGGCGGTGATGACGACGAAGCGCAACCGGGCCGCAGGGTGCGATGCGCGAAGCTGGTGGAACGAAAAGATCTTCTTGAAGTTGTCTACC
>NZ_JBLTJC010000003.1:0-94985 GCF_048158785.1 Streptomyces colwelliae
CCCCCGCAACCCCCTCCAACAACTCCCGCGCCGAATCCGCCCCCGGCCGCAACTCCGCCCGCTTCTCCAGCAGTTGCCGCAGAACGGGCCCGAGCCGCCCCGCCCGCCGGGGTTCCGGCAAGGGCTCGGAGACGATCGCCGTGAGGGTGGAGTACGTGGACGTGCGGCGGAACGGGGACGCGCCCTCGACCGCCGCGTACAAGGTCGCGCCCAAGGCCCAGACGTCCGACGCCGGGCCCGGGTCCGCGCCCTGCGCCCGTTCGGGGGCCAAGTAGTCCAGGGAGCCGATGAGTTCGCCGCTCCGTGTGAGGTGGGTGGCGGAGCCGTCGCCCGGGTCGTCCATCGTCGCGATGTCGAAGTCCGTGAGGACGACGCGGCCCGAGCGGTCCAGGAGGATGTTGCCGGGCTTCACATCGCGGTGCAGGACGCCGACGGCGTGGGCCGCGGCCAGCGCCTCCATCACCTTCGCGCCGATCCCGGCCGCCTCGCGCGGATCGATCGGGCCGCGCTCCGCCAACACGTCGTCCAGGGACGGGCCGTCGATCAACTCCATGACGATCAGCGGGCGTCCGTCGACCTCCGCGATGTCGTGCACGGCGACCACGCCGGGATGGCGGATCC
This sequence comes from Streptomyces colwelliae, assembly GCF_048158785.1. NCBI lineage: Bacteria > Bacillati > Actinomycetota > Actinomycetes > Kitasatosporales > Streptomycetaceae > Streptomyces > Streptomyces colwelliae. The sequence continues at coordinate 622 of NZ_JBLTJC010000003.1, forward strand.
GCGCCGCCGCCCGCGCCTCGCGCTGCATCCGCAGGCGCAGGTCGGCCAGTTCGGGTCCGTGGGCGTCGGTGAAGGTGCGCAGTTCCTTGACGGCGACCTCGCGGCCGAGGACCTCGTCGACGGCCCGCCAGACGACGCCCATGCCGCCACGCCCGAGTCGGTCCACGACGCGATAGCGCCCGGCCAGCAATCGGTCGACCCCGTCCACGCGTCCGCTCTCCCCCGAAGGCACCGCCCGCTCCGTTCCTGTGGCACATCCATGAACGCCGTACAGCCTACGGGGCGGCGGTGACAACAGAAGCCGGCGCCAACACCTGTGACAGGTCCGCTACTTGGCGGATGCCGTCAGGTCACCCCGGCGCGGTGCCGCGAAGCCCTCCAGGTCCATCCGGGTCAGCCCGGTCGCCCTGGCCACCTCGGCGATGTCGAGGGCGCCGCAGTCCAGGCCGCGCAGCAGATAGCCGCTGAGTGCCTTGGCGGTGGCGGGCTCGTCCATGACGTCGCCGCCGGCGTGGTTGGCGTAGCGGGAGAGGCGGGCGGCTGCCTGCTCGAAGCCCTCGCGGTAGAAGGCGAAGACGGCCGCGTAGCGGGTGGGGATGTGGCCGGGGTGCATGTCCCAGCCCTGGTAGTAGGCGCGGGACAGGGCGCGCCGGGTGAGGCCGTAGTGGAGCCGCCAGGCGTCGTGGACCTTGGCCGTGGGGCCGACGGGAAGGACGTTCGTCGAGCCGTCCGAGACACGCACCCCCGTCCCCGCCGCGGCGACCTGCATGATCGCCTTGGCGTGGTCGGCGGCCGGGTGGTCGCTGGCCTGGTAGGCGGCGGAGACGCCGAGGCAGGCGCTGTAGTCGAAGGTGCCGTAGTGCAGGCCGGTGGCGCGGCCCTCGGCGGCCTGGATCATGCGGGCGACGGTCGCCGTGCCGTCGGTGGCGAGGATCGACTGGCTGGTCTCGATCTGGATCTCGAAGCCGATCCGGCCCCGCTCCAGCCCGCGCGCCTCCTCGAAGGCCTCCAGGAGGCGCACCATCGCGGTGACCTGCTCGGCGTACGTGACCTTGGGCAGGGTCAGGACCAGCCCGTCGGGCAGCCCGCCTGCCTCCATGAGTCCGGTCAGGAAGATGTCGAGGGTGCGGATGCCGCGGTCGCGCACCGGCGCCTCCATGCACTTCATCCGGATGCCCATGTACGGCGCCGCCGTGCCCTTCTCGTACGCCTCGGTGATCAGGCGGGCCGCGCGGGCGGCGGCCTCATCCTCCTCGGCGTCGGGGCGGGGGCCATAGCCGTCCTCGAAGTCGACGCGCAGGTCCTCGATGGGCTCGCGCTCCAACTTGGCCCGCACGCGCGCGTGGACGGGCTCCGCGAGGTCGTCGGAGAGGCCGAGGACGGCGGCGAAGGAGGCCGCGTCGGGGGCGTGCTCGTCGAGCGCGGCCAGCGCCCGGTCGCCCCAGGTGCGGATCGTGTCGGCGGCGAAGGCGTCACCGGGGACGTAGACCGTGTGGACGGGCTGGCGGGTGCCGGGGTCGCCGGGGTAGCGGCGCTCCAGTTCGGCGTCGACCGGTGCCAGGGAGGCGCTGATCTCCTCGCTGACCGCGCCCGCGAGGCTCGTCGCCACCTTCTCCTGCTCGCCGTGACCCATTCCCACACCCTCCAGTTTTCCGCTCTACGGAATCAACAATCCGTAGAGCGAAGTTATCCGTGGAGCTTCCCGCCGGTCAACACCCTGTCCACGCCGTGAACCCGGGCGTTCACTGCCGCCCCGAGGCCCTCTTCCGTCCAGCCCTTCGCCCCTTCATCCTGACTCGCAAGGGGAGGGGACGCACATGCCGACTGTCAGGACGGTTACCCGTCGCGCGGGACTCACCACACTGGTCGCGGCCGCCGTCGCCCTGCCACTGATCGGAACCGTACGCTCCGGCGCCGTCCGGAACGAGATCCGCCTGCTGGACGTCATGACGTTCAACCTGCGTTTCGCGAGTACCGACGAGCCCAACAGCTGGAAGGTCCGCCGCCCGGTGATGCGCGATCTGCTGCTCCGCGCGGCCCCCGACATCATCGGCACCCAGGAGGGCCTCTACGCGCAGCTCCAGGACATCAAGGAGGACCTGGCGCCGCACTACGACTGGATCGGCGGCGGCCGCAAGGGCGGCAGCTTCGACGAGGAGACGGCGATCTTCTACGACACCCGCCGCCTCGCCCCCGTCGAGTACGACCAGTTCTGGCTCTCCGACACGCCCGCCGTGATCGGGTCGAACACCTGGGGCGGCGCCCACCCGCGCATCGCCACCTGGATCCGCTTCCGCGATCTCGGGGACGGCAAGCGGGAGTTCTACGTCCTCAACACCCACCTGGACAACGCGAGTCAGTACGCACGCGAGCGTGCCGCCACGCTCATCGCCGAACGCATCGCCACCCTGGACAGCTCCCTGCCGCTCGTGGTGACCGGCGACTTCAACACCGCCGCGTACACCACCTCGGTCTACTCCACGATGCTGGACGCGGGCGCGGGCCTCAGGGACACCTGGGACGCGGCGGCCGCGCGGGGGCAGCTCTACGGCAGCTTCCACGGTTACCGCGCGCTCGTGCCGGGCGGTCCGCGCATCGACTGGATCCTGGTCACCCCGGGAGTCACCGTGCGCCGGACGGCCCTCAACACCTTCTCCGAGAACAGCCAGTTCCCGAGCGACCATCTGCCCGTGCAGTCGACCATCAGCCTGGGATGAACGAAGGCTCCCGCGACCACATGGGTCACGGGAGCCTCGTACGGCCTGAAAGGCATCGGCCAGAGATCAGCCCTTGCGGGAGTTGACCTCTTCGGTGAGCTGCGGGACGACGTCGAAGAGGTCGCCGACCACGCCGTAGTCGACGAGGTCGAAGATCGGGGCCTCGGCGTCCTTGTTGACGGCCACGATCGTCTTCGAGGTCTGCATGCCCGCGCGGTGCTGGATCGCGCCGGAGATGCCGTTGGCGATGTACAGCTGCGGGGACACGCTCTTGCCGGTCTGGCCGACCTGGTTGGAGTGCGGGTACCAGCCGGCGTCGACGGCGGCACGCGAGGCGCCGACGGCCGCGCCGAGGGAGTCGGCGAGAGCTTCGATGATCGCGAAGTTGTCCGCGCCGTTCACACCGCGGCCACCGGAGACGACGATCGCGGCCTCGGTCAGCTCCGGGCGGCCGGTCGACTCGCGGGGGGTGCGCGCGGTGACCTTGGTGCCGGTGGCCTTGTCCGAGAAGGTGACCGCGAGGGCCTCGACGGTGCCGGCGGCCGGGGCGGCCTCCACGGCGGCCGAGTTCGGCTTCACGGTGATGACCGGGGTGCCCTTGGAGACACGGGTCTTGGTGGTGAAGGAGGCGGCGAACACCGACTGCGTGGCCACCGGGCCCTCGGCACCGGCCTCCAGGTCGGTGGCGTCGGTGATGATGCCGGAGCCGATGCGCACCGCGAGGCGGGCGGCGATCTCCTTGCCCTCGGCGGAGGACGGCACCAGGACGGCGGCCGGGGAGACGGCCTCGTAGGCCGCCTGGAGGGCGTCGACCTTCGGTACGACGAGGTAGTCGGCGTACTCGGCGGCGTCGTGGGTGAGGACCTTCACCGCGCCGTGCTCGGCGAGCGCGGCGGCGGTGTTCTCGGCACCGGGGCCGAGGGCGACCGCGACGGGCTCGCCGATACGGCGGGCCAGGGTCAGCAGCTCCAGGGTGGGCTTGCGGACGGCACCGTCCACGTGGTCGACGTAGACGAGAACTTCAGCCATGGGAATGGTCTCCTGCGTGCTTGCGAAGTCTGGAAGTCTGAGGGGCGGTAAGCGAGTTGGGCCTTGACCCGGGGGCCTTAAATGAACTTCTGGCCCGCGAGGAACTCGGCGAGCTGCTTGCCGCCCTCGCCCTCGTCCTTGACGATCGTGCCGGCGGTGCGCGCGGGGCGCTGGGCCGCGGAGTCGACAGCCGTCCAAGCGCCTTCGAGGCCGACCTCGTCGGTGTCGATCTCCAGGTCGGAGAGGTCCCAGGCCTGAACCGGCTTCTTCTTGGCGGCCATGATGCCCTTGAAGGACGGGTAACGCGCCTCGCCCGACTGGTCGGTGACGGACACGACGGCCGGCAGGGACGCCTCGAGCTGCTCGCTGGCGGTGTCGCCGTCACGGCGGCCCTTGACGACGCCGTCCGCGACGGAGACCTCGGAGAGCAGCGTGACCTGCGGGACGCCCAGGCGCTCGGCCAGCAGGGCGGGGATCACACCGGCGGTGCCGTCGGTGGAGGCCATGCCGGAGACGACCAGGTCGAAGCCGGCCTTCTCGATCGCCTTGGCCAGCACCAGGGAGGTGCCGATGACGTCGGTGCCGTGCAGGTCGTCGTCCTCGACGTGGATCGCCTTGTCGGCGCCCATGGACAGCGCCTTGCGCAGGGCGTCCTTGGCGTCCTCCGGGCCCACGGTCAGGACGGTGATCTCCACGTCGTCGTCCGAGTTCTCGGAGATCTGCAGCGCCTGCTCGACCGCGTACTCGTCGAGCTCGGAGAGCAGACCGTCCACGTCGTCCCGGTCGACGGTCAGGTCATCGGCGAAGTGCCGGTCGCCAGTGGCGTCGGGCACGTACTTCACAGTGACAACGATCCTCAAGCTCACGCCGGCTCTCCTACTGCATCGTCATTTTCGGCTGCCTACTTCCAGGCAGCATAGGCGCCCTGAACGGCCGTTCCCGGTGGGGGCGACCGGTGCTCCGAGCGAAATATTACTCGCCAGTACGCACTCCTACGCTCCCCCAAGGGGTGCCCGCTAAGCAAGCGCTTTGAACTGTGACCTGTGCAACGCAGCGTAATCGGAACTCGACGCTTCCGCAGGGTGGCCCGTCACCCACCCGGAGTGGCCTCAGTCACGCAGCCCGTTGAAGCGGCCCTGGTGGTAGAGGAGCGGGCGGCCGGAGCCCGCGGGGTCGCCGAGGACGACCTCGGCCAGCACGATGCGGTGGTCCCCGGCGGGCACGCGCGCGACGACCCGGCACACCAGCCAGGCGAGCACGTCGTCGAGGACCGGCACACCCTCGGGACCCTCGCGCCAGACGGTGGGCTCCCCGAACCGGTCGGCGCCGCTGCGGGCGAAGGTGGCGGCCAACTGCTCCTGGTGCTCGCCGAGTATGTGGACACCCACATGGTCGGCCCCGGATATCGCGGGCCAGCTGGAGGCGCCGGTGCTGATCCCGAAGGACAGCATCGGGGGCTGCGCGGAGACGGAGCTGAGCGAGGTGGCGGTGAAGCCGACCGGGCCGTTCTCACCGCGCGCGGTGATCACCGCCACACCGGCCGCGTGCTGCCGGAAGACGGAACGCAGCAGGTCGGGAGAGGCGTGCTGAGGGGAACGGGTGCCGAGGTCGGGCGTGGCCGTCATGGAACTGTCCTTCTGCCGAGGGGACGAGCGGGGTCCGTCGCTGCTCAACAGCCCGGACAGCGCGCGCTCGCGGTGCGGGCCAGGTCGACGTGCACCCGCCCGTAGAGAAGGAGTTCCGAAGGCATACGGTCAGGCTGACGATAGGTGGTGCGCACAGTCAAGTACGTTCCGATATATGGGAGATGACTCACCGTCGTCGTCACGACCGTCAGACCGCCTCCCCCAGAGCCGCGATGACATCCGCCTTGCGGGGGAGGCCGGTGGCACGCCGTACGACCCGCCCGTCGGCGTCGAGAACCAGCACGGTGGGGGTCTTCAGGATGTCGAGTTCCCGTACGAGGTCCAGGTGGTCCTCGGCGTCGATCTCGATGTGATGGACACCGGGGACCATGCCGGCCACCTCACCCAGCACCCGGCGCGTGGCCCGGCAGGGCGCGCAGAAGGCGCTGGAGAACTGCACCAGGGTGGCCTTCTCGCCGAGGTCGCCGCCCAGCTCCGCGGCGCCGAGCCGTTTTCCGCCGTCGCGCCCACGCACGCGTACTCTCCCGCTCCGCCGCCGATGCAGCACTCCGTAGGCGCTCGCCGCCGCGAGCACCACCACGCACACCACAAGTCCGCTCATCGACCCTTCCAGCGTTCACGAGACTGCAAAGATTCCCGGCACCACGAATCCTTTCCGTTGCGGAATCCTTGATTCATGGACATCGACGTAAGAGGACCGCGTTTCGGAGCGGCCCTGACGACCGTGGTACTGGCGGTCGTGCTGATCACCGGCAGCTTCTGGCTGCTGGCCTGGCAGACCCTGGCGTTCGCACTGGGCGCGGCGGGGGGCGTGGGCCGTTCGCCGTACGGCTGGCTGTTCCGGAAGGCCGTACGGCCCCGGATCGGGCCGCCGACCGAGTTCGAGTCACCGGAGCCGCCGCGGTTCGCGCAGGCGGTCGGGCTGATCTTCGCCGGGGTGGGTCTGGTCGGTTTCGGCCTGGGTCCCGACTGGCTCGGGCTCGCGGCGACGGGGGCCGCGCTGGCGGCCGCGTTCCTCAATGCCGCGTTCGGGTACTGCCTGGGGTGCGAGATGTACCTGCTCGTGCGTCGGGTGGCGGTACGCGCACAGTAAAGGCCGCTTAAAAGGCCGAGGTGGATCAAGCGATCGACGTGACGAGGATCTCGCCGTTCTGCGGCACGAGGACTGGCCACTCGTTCGTTCTTGGGGCACGATCTGCGCAATGCCGTAAACCTACGGCTGCGTAGCTTTCCCGCCCGGAGAACCCCTTCCAGGCAGAGAGAAGGGTCCACCCCGTCCATGGCTGAGCTTGTCTACCGCCCCGTCATCGGTCTCGCCCAAACGCTGTTCAAGGCCTGGGACCTCAAGATCGACTGCAAGGGGTCGGAGAACATTCCGCGCTCGGGCGGCGCCGTGCTGGTCAGCAACCACATCAGCTACCTGGACTTCATCTTCGACGGTCTGGCCACCCTGCCGCAGAAGCGCCTCGTGCGCTTCATGGCGAAGGAGTCGGTGTTCCGGCACAAGATCTCGGGTCCGCTGATGCGCGGCATGAAGCACATCCCGGTGGACCGCAAGCAGGGCGAGACCGCGTACCAGCACGCGCTGGAGTCGCTGCGGTCCGGGGAGATCGTCGGCGTCTTCCCCGAGGCGACGATCTCCCAGTCCTTCACCCTGAAGAGCTTCAAGTCCGGTGCGGCGCGCATGGCCCAGGAGGCCGGCGTCCCGCTGATCCCGATGGCACTGTGGGGCACTCAGCGCCTGTGGACCAAGGGCCACCCGAAGAACTTCAAGCGCAGCCACACCCCGATCACCATCCGGGTCGGCGAGCCGGTGGAGGCCCCCCAGGACCAGTACGCGGGCGCGATCACCCGCCGACTGCGCGAGCGCGTCCAGGAGCTGCTCGAAGCCGCCCAACGCGCCTATCCGGTACGGCCCAAGGGCCCGGACGACACGTGGTGGATGCCGGCCCATCTCGGCGGCACGGCACCGACCCCCGAAGAGGTCAAGGCGGCCGAGGCGCGCTGAATCGTCACGCCGGGGCGTGGACGGTGATCCGCGCCCCGGGGCTGAACTTCTCGAGCAGCTCGGCCAGTTCGGCGCCCGCACGCTCGACCTCGGCGACGGGCATCGGCGCCAGACTCTCCAGCAGGAAGACGGCGGAGGCGGTTTCCTCCGTGAGCCTGGTGCGCGGCCCCTGCCGCCAGTTCCAGCGGCGGCACGTGACACCGGCCGCGTCGCGCCACACGACCTCACCCGCGTCGGGATGTTCGACGACCTCCTCGCCGCCCGCGACGGTCACGAACTCCTCGTCCCCGGCGGCCCGTTGAAGGGTCATCGCACCCTGGATACGGTCGGTGTCCTCTCCCCCGACGGGGATCAAGTGGGCGACGCTGATGGCGTTGTAGAGGTCGACCAGCACGTTGATCCGGGGCAGCCCGCCGTCGGAAAGCGCCCTCTTGGCCAGCGCCTCAGCCGAGTTGCGGGTCCGTGACGGCTTCGACCCGAACGCCGTGTACACCTCGCGCCAGGCCACCATGTGCGGATCCTCGTGCGGCGCGCGCCCGTCCAGCCGTACGGCCAGTCGGCGGGCCGCGTCGTCGAGGAGCGCCGAACTCGCGTCGGTGCTCGGCCCGTTGACCAGTCCGGTCGCCTCGATCGCCACGTGGGTGAACCCGGGGGCGAGGGCGCGGACTTCGTCGGACACAGTAAGGGTGAGGGTCATGGTCTGCCTCAGAGTGCGGTCGGGAGTGTCTGCCACAGGTGCGGCCGGTCGGTGGCGACCTTGAGGGCACTCAGCACGACCGGGTGTGGTTCAGCGTACAGGACCGGATAGTCCAGCTCATTGAACTCTGGATCGGGTACGAAGGCCAACCGCTCGCCGTCGAGGGAGAACTGTGCGTCCACGCCCGGCTTGTTGCCGCGCGGATCCTGCCGGTGCCAGGCCCCGTTGAACCGCACGGCGACCAACCCGTGGACCACATCGAACTTCTGATAGCAGAACGCCGTAGGAATGTCCTCGGCCCGCAGCAACGCGGCCAGCGCGTGCGCCTTCGCGTAGCAGATGCCGGTGCCCTGCTCCAGGACGTCGGAGGCCCGCCAGGTGACGCGCGGATCGCCGGAATCCTGCGAGTGCGGGATGGTGTCGCGGACGAACTCGAACGCGAGGCGTGCATAGCCATACGAGTCCGTGGCGCTTTTGGCGAGACGTGCGGCCGTCTCCCGTACGAGGGGATGGTCATGGTCGATGACCTCGTCAGCGGCCAAGTAGGCGGACAGGTCGGGGGTGTTCTGGATCAGCTCCATGACCGCAGAGCATAGGAAAGCGATCACCCGAGAGTCAATGACTTTTCAGGCAATCGCATACCTATGCACAGAGGGACTTGGAGTCGGTGGGCCTAGCGGGCCATCTCCTCCTTGAGCGCCGCCACGAACGCGTCCACGTCGTCCTCGGTCGTGTCGAAGCCGCACATCCAGCGGACGTCGCCGGCGGCCTCGTCCCAGAAGTAGAAGCGGAAGCGCTGCTGAAGGCGCTCGCTCACGTCGTGCGGGAGGCGGGCGAAGACGCCGTTGGCCTGCACCGGGTAGAGGATCTCCACACCGTGCACCGCGCGCACGCCCTCGGCGAGGCGCTGGGCCATCTCGTTGGCGTGGCGGGCGTTGCGCAGCCACAGGTCCTTGGCGAGCAGCGCCTCCAACTGCACTGATACGAAGCGCATCTTGGAGGCGAGCTGCATGGACAGCTTGCGCAGGTGCTTCATGTGGCTGACGGCGTCCTGGTTGATGACGACGACCGCCTCGCCGAACAGCGCACCGTTCTTGGTGCCCCCGAGGGAGAGGATGTCGACGCCGACCGCGTTGGTGAACGTCCGCATCGGGACGTCCAGGGAGGCGGCCGCGTTGGCTATCCGGGAACCGTCGAGGTGCACCTTCATGCCGTGGGCGTGGGCGTGGTCGCAGATCGCGCGGATCTCGTCGGGCGTGTAGAGGGTGCCGAGTTCGGTGCTCTGGGTGATCGAGACGACCTGCGGCATCGCGCGGTGCTCGTCGTCCCAGCCGTAGGCCTGCTTGTCGATCAGTTCGGGCGTGAGCTTGCCGTCCGGGGTGGAGACCGTGAGGAGCTTCAGCCCGCCCATGCGCTCGGGGGCGCCGCCCTCGTCGACGTTGATGTGGGCGCTCTCCGCGCAGATGACCGCGCCCCAGCGGTCGGTGACCGCCTGGAGCGCGACGACGTTGGCGCCGGTGCCGTTGAAGACCGGGAAGGCCTCGGCCGTAGCCCCGAAGTGGCTGCGGATGATGCCCTGGAGGTGGTCGGTGTAGTCGTCCTCGCCGTACGCGACCTGATGGCCGCCGTTGGCGAGGGCCAGGGCTGCGAGCACCTCGGGGTGGGCGCCGGCGTAGTTGTCGCTGGCGAAGCCGCGGATCTCCGGGTCGTGATGGCGACGGGCGTCGGTCTTCGGAGGGTTCACGGCTTCTCGGTCAGCCACAGACGGTTTCCGTTCACTTCGGCGGCGGGCTTGTCCCAGACGCCGGCGATGGCCTCGGCGAGGTCCTTGACGTCGGTGAAGCCCGCGAACTTCGCGTTGGGGCGTTCGGCGCGCATCGCGTCGTGCACCAGCGCCTTGACCACCATGACGGCGGCCGCGGAGCTGGGCCCGTCCTCGCCGCCCGCCTTGCGGTAGCCGTCGGCCATCGCGAGGGTCCACGCCTCGGCGGCGGCCTTCGAGGCGGAGTACGCCGCGTTGCCCGCCGTGGGCTTGCTGGCGCCCGCCGCGCTGATCAGCAGGTAGCGGCCGCGGTCGCTGCGCTCCAGGCCGTCGTAGAAGGCCAGGGAGGTGTGCTGGACGGTGCGGATGAGCAGCTTCTCCAGCAGGTCCCAGTCGGCGAGGTCGGTGTCGGTGAAGGACGCGCTGCCGCGCCAGCCGCCGACGAGGTGGACCAGGCCGTCGACGCGGCCGAAGTCCTTCTCGATGTGCTCGGCCCAGTCGCGGGTCGCCTGCGGGTCGAGCAGGTCGACGGTGTCCCCGACGACCGTGGCGCCGCCGTGCGCGTAGCGGGCCGCGTCCACGGCCTCCGCCAGACGTTCGGGATGCGCGTCCGCGCCGACGACGGTCGCGCCCGCCTCGGCCAGCCGCAGCAGCACGGCACGCCCGGCGGGCCCGCCCGCTCCGGCCACCGCGATCACCGCGCCGTTGAGCGCCCCGTTCCCCATGGTCCTCGCCTCCTGAGCCAGTTCTGTGGTGCGGCCGCTCACGCGGCGATCCGCTCGGCGCTCTCCGCCGTGATGCCCCGGGTCGACGCGATCACGTTCTTCAGCTTCTTGGAGAGAGCCTCATAGAACATGCTCAGCGGAAACTCGTCCGGAAGCACGTCATCCACGAGTTTCCGCGGCGGCTGGCTCAGGTCGAGGGCGTCCGGACCCTTGGCCCACTTGGAGCCCGGGTGCGGGGCGAGATAGGTCGCGACCAGCTCGTAGGCCTTGAACCAGTGGACGAGCTTGGGGCGGTCGATGCCCGCGCGGTAGAGGTCCTCGATCTCGGCGCACAGCTGGTTGGTGACCTCGGGGGCGCGCCGCCAGTCGATGTGCAGCTTGTTGTCGGTCCAGCGGACGACGTCGTGCTTGTGCAGGTAGGCGAAGAGGAGCTGGCCGCCGAGTCCGTCGTAGTTGCGGACGCGCTCGCCGGTGACCGGGAAGCGGAACATGCGGTCGCAGAGGACCGCGTACTGCACGTCACGGGCCTGCGGAACGCCGTCGGCCTCCAGCTTCACGGCCTCCTTGAAGGCGGTGAGGTCGCAGCGCAGCTCCTCCAGGCCGTACATCCAGAACGGCTGGCGCTGCTTGATCATGAACGGGTCGAAGGGCAGGTCGCCGTGGCTGTGGGTGCGGTCGTGGACCATGTCCCACAGGACGAAGGCCTCCTCGCAGCGCTTCTGGTCGTCGACCATCGTGGCGACGTCCTCGGGCAGTCGCATGCCCAGGATGTCTACGGCGGCCTCGGTGACCCGGCGGAAGCGGGCGGCCTCGCGGTCGCAGAAGATGCCGCCCCAGGAGAACCGTTCCGGCGCCTGCCGTACGGCGATGGTCTCCGGGAAGAGCACGGCAGAGTTGGTGTCGTAGCCGGACGTGAAGTCCTCGAAGGTGATGCCGCAGAACAGCGGGTTGTCGTAGCGGCTCGCCTCCAGCTCGGCCAGCCAGTCGGGCCAGACCATGCGCAGGACGACCGCTTCGAGGTTGCGGTCCGGGTTGCCGTTCTGCGTGTACATCGGGAAGAGCGCCAGGTGCTGGAGTCCGTCCCGGCGGTTCGCGGCGGGCTGGAAGGCCAGCAGCGAGTCGAGGAAGTCGGGCACCTGGAAGCCGTCGTCGGCCCACTGCACCAGATCCCTGACCAGGGCGGCGTGGTAGGCCGCGTCATGCGGGAGCAGCGGGGAGAGCTCCTCGACGGCGTCCGTCACGCGGCGCACGGCGGACTCGGCCTCCGCGCGGCCCGGGGCACCCTCGGCCGCGAAGTCGATCGACCCGTCCTTCGACTGCCATGGCCGGATCCGCTCCACGGCATCCTTGAGCACGGGCCACGCCGGATGCTCCACCACCCTGGTCACGGGAGGAAGCCGCTCCTCGAAACCCACCTGCACAAGAATTTCCGTCATGTCCCATCCTCCACGGGAGAACCTCGCGTATGGACACCGTATGCGTTCATGGTTTCCCCTAGCAAGGCGGGCCCAGCAAATTATCCTGCGCCTCCTATCCGTCACCGCCCTTTTTCCTGCCGGACACAAAGAAGGCGATTACTTCCGCCGTGGCGGGGTAGGCAGACGGATGCCTATGACCTAGGGACACCGAGGGCCGGTTTCGGTCAATGGCCGCCGGACTCGCCCACGGCAGAGTGACGACAACGGGCAGTCCGCTCCCGGCATTCCCCGTCCGTCGCCCCCAATCCCCGTGTACGCGCGGGTACATCGCCGGGCCCGGCCATTAGGCTGCGGATCTGCCGCGTGGACGCCGGTGTCCGGCCGCGCCCACGCGCGCGTGCCGAGCCGCCGTCGACGGAAGCGAGTTGAACCTTGAACTTCCTTACCATCGGTCACCGCGGAGTCATGGGTCTCGAACCCGAGAACACTCTCCGTTCCTTCGTCGCCGCCGAGCAGGCCGGCCTCGATGTCATCGAACTCGATCTGCATCTGAGCAAGGACGGCGCCCTCGTCGTCATGCACGACGCCGACGTGGACCGTACGACCGACGGGACCGGTCCGACCGCCGAGCGGACCCTCGGCGAGCTGCGCACCCTGGACGCTGGCCGCGGCGAGCGCGTGCCCGTCTTCGAAGAGGTACTGGACGCGGTCGGGTCGCCGATCCAGGCCGAGATCAAGGACCTTGCGGCGGCACGGGCGCTGGCCGAGGTCATGCACCGGCGGAACCTGGTCGAGCGGGTCGAGGTGTCCTCGTTCCACGACGAGGCGATCGCCGAGATCGCCCGCCTGGTGCCCGGCGTACGCACCGCGCTGATCGCCAGCCGCTTCGGCCCCGACGTGGTGGAACGCGCCACCGAGGCCGGTGCCGAGACGGTCTGTCTCAACATCCGCAGGCTGACCCTGGAGGTCGTCGAGGCCGCCCGCAAGGCGGACCTGAAGATCATCGGCTGGGTGGTCAACACACAGGACCAGCTGCGGCTCGTACGGGCCCTGGGGCTGGACGGCGCGACCACCGACTACCCGGAGATCAAACGCACCGGCCGCTTCACGGCGTAGCAGGCTGAACAACCTTAGGAATCAGGCGAGTTCCTTGACCAGCAGCTCGAACTGAAGGTCGTCGCGCTGCGGAATGCCGAACCGCTCGTCGCCGTACGGGAACGGGGTCATCCGGCCCGTACGGCGATAGCCGCGGCGCTCGTACCAGGCGATCAGGTCGTTCCGTACGGAGATCACGGTCATGTGCATCTCCCGCACACCCCAGGTCTCCCGGGCCGCGCGCTCCGCCTCCGCGATGATCACCTTGCCGAGACCGGCGCCCTGGAGCTGCGGGCTGACGGCGAACATCCCGAAGTAGGCGTGCGCGCCCCGGTGTTCGAGCTGACAACAGGCCACCACGCTGCCCTCGCGCTCGACGGTCAGCAGCCGGCTGTCCGGCGACTTGATGACCGCCAGCACGCCCTCGGGATCGGTCCGCTGCCCTTCGAGGATGTCCGCCTCGGTGGTCCAGCCGGCCCGGCTGTCGTCACCCCGGTAGGCCGACTCGATCAGCACGACGAGGGCGTCCACATCGGCGTCGGTGGCGTCGCGGAAGGTCAGTCCGGTGGCGGCGGTGTCCATGGTGCACAACTCCGATCAGGGCGCGGCTCAGGCAGAGACGAGGGTAACGCGGCCCCGGAGGCTAGGGCCTGTCCGGCGGATCAGGTCGCAGGAAGACAGCGGTACCTGATCGGTGCCGGTGAGCGGTGCGTGGTGCGTGCAGCTGCAAGGCGGAGGAGGGAGGCGACGCGGAGCGTCGGCGACCGACGACAACGCCGCAGATGTGCGTGCCACGCCCCGCGTCTGCGACAGGATCCGCCGGACAGGCCCTAGGCTCCGGCCGCATGGTGCACGTACTGAGCAGCCGCATCCTGCTGCGCCCCACCGATCCCGAGCGGTCCCGCGCCTTCTACGGCGAGCAACTGGGCCTGCCCGTCTACCGCGAGTTCGGCACGGGCCCGGAACGCGGGACCGTCTACTTCCTCGGCGGCGGCTTCCTGGAGGTCTCCGGGCGCTCCGCCACCCCGCCCTCCCCCGCCGTACAGCTGTGGTTGCAGGTCGCGGACGCGGGGGCCGCGCACGAGGAACTGCGGGCGAAGGGGGTCGAGATCGTGCGGCCGCCGGTGAAGGAGCCCTGGGGGCTGGTGGAGATGTGGATCTCGGATCCGGACGGGACACGGATCGTGATGGTGGAGGTACCGGCGGACCATCCGCTGAGGTACCGGCCGGGAATCTAGGTCTACGGCGGTCAGGGCGCCCTCCTCCCTGCCGGATGGCCGGGGTCGCGGCCCGGGCTTAGCGTGCTGGGAGGGGAGCTTTCTGCGGAAGGAACGCCATGAAGCTCGACAGGCCGGTGACCGGTGGGCCCTGCTGGACCGAGCTCGGGACCAGTGATCTGGAGGCGGCCAAGCGGTTCTACTCGGACGTGTTCGGCTGGCGTCCGGAGACCGATCCCCGGCCGGAGGCGGGCGGTTACACGGTCGCGCACATCGGGGACGCGGCGGTCGCCGCGCTGACACCGCTGTTCCAGGAGTCGCAGCCGGTGGCGTGGAACGTGTCGTTCGCGGTGGCGGACGCCGACGCGACGGCCGAGGCGGTGCGGACGGAGGGCGGGACCCTCCTGATGGAACCGATCGACGTGTTCGACATCGGGCGCTTCGCGGTCGCCCTCGACCCGGGCGGCGCCGCGTTCCAGATGTGGCAGGCGCGGACCTTCCCGGGCGCCGGGCTGTTCAACGCGCCCGGCGCGCTGGGCTGGGTGGAGCTGCTGACGCGGGCACCGGAACGGGCGCGGACCTTCTACACGACGGTGTTCGGCTGGACCGTCCGCCCCTCGGAGCACTACCCGCAATGGGGCATCGACGGCGCCGACTTCGGCGGCATGATGACGATGGACGCGAAGTTCCCACCGGAGGTGCCGCCGCACTGGCTGCCGTACTTCGCCGTGTCGGACGTCGAGGCCACCGCCGCGTCGGCGACGGACGCCGGTGGCGCGGTCCTCATGGAGCCGGCGTCCATCGGCGACGTGCGGCGGATCGCGGTGCTGCGGGATCCGCAGGGGGCGATGTTCGGGGTGTACGCGGAGAGTGGGGAGGGCTGAGGCGGTGCCTCGCCCGCGGGACGCCATCTTGCGTTGAAGTGCGCTCCAGCTCCTAACGTCGTCCGCACGACCTGCCTGAAGGGGAACTGATCGTGCGGTACACACTGTTCGGCAACACCGGTCTGCGCGTGAGCGAGCTGAGCCTCGGCACCATGGTCATGGGCGACGACCCCGCCTACGGCTCCGACAAGGAGACCAGCGCCAGGCTCCTGGACGCCTACGCCGACGCGGGCGGCAACTTCGTCGACACCGCGGACATCTACTCGGGTGGCGAGTCCGAGCGCATCCTCGGTGAACTGCTCGAAGGACGGCGCGAGGAGTTCGTGCTGGCCAGCAAGTACACGTGCGGGACCCGCGCGGGGGACGTCAACGCGGCCGGCAATCACCGCAAGAACCTGGTGCGGTCGGTGGAGGCGAGCCTGGACCGGCTGCGCACGGACCGGCTCGACGTCCTGTGGGTGCACGCCCGTGACAACTTCACCCCGGTCGACCAGGTGATGCGGGCGCTCGATGACCTCGTCCGCGGCGGCAAGGTGCTGTACGTCGGCGTCTCGGACTGGCCCGCGTGGGAGATCGCTCAGGCCAACACGCTTGCGGAGCTGAGGGGTTGGACCGCGTTCGCCGGTTCGCAGCTGCGCTACAACCTGCTGGAGCGGACGCCGGAGCGTGAACTGCTGCCGCAGGCCCGGGCGTTCGACCAGGCGGTGCTGGCCTGGGCGCCCCTGGCGGCCGGGAAGCTCACCGGCAAGTACCGCCTGGGTGAGGCGGGCCGGCTCGACAGCTGGGGCGACAAGCCGAACCCGCGCGAAGAGGACGTCATCACCGCCGTCCTGGAGATCGCCGAGCAGGGCGGCTGGAGTCCGGCCCAGGTCGCACTGGCCTGGCTGCTGGGCCGGCCCGGCAACGTCGTCCCCATCGTCGCGGCCACCAAGGAGCACCAGCTCGCCGACAACCTCGCCTGCGTCGATGTCCGCCTCGACGCCGACGCCGTCGCCCGACTCGACGAGGTGAGCGCCGTGACGCTCGGCTTCCCGCACGACTTCGTACGGGAGCCGGCCGTCGTCCAGACCATCTACGGCGACCGGTGGGCCGACATCGACGACCGGCGGTCCGGCCACCGCCGTACGGTGACCGAGGTTCTCTAGCGCCTCGACGTCCGGTGCGCCGTCAGGCCAGCGCTGTCACCGTCACTCGGTCGATCACCGGGGCGTACGCGGAGCGTTGGCCGTACTGGTTCCTGGAGTGCCCGTCGTGGTCCGGGAGTTCGTCGGCGGTGAAGGTGAGGGTGTTGGTGCCCTGGTCGAGGGTGACGGGGACGGAGAGGTCGTGGAAGTTGTTGAAGTGGAAGGTGGTGGGGAACAGGACTCGGTGCGGGGCGGCCCCGTTGACCGCGATGTCCGCGTGGCGGCAGACCGGGTCCGGGTTGTAGTGGGTGGCGGGTGCCTGCTCGCCGTTGGAGTAGCGGATCGTGAGCGCGTGGCGGCCGGCCCGCTCCGCCGTCACGGTGAGCGTGAGGGCGTTCGCGGGGCCGCCGCCGATGCCGTCGACGGACTTGCCGCCCGTGGCGAACGTGTGGGCGCCGGTGGTCCTGGCGCTGCCGGTCGTCGTGCCTTCCTCGGCCGGGTGCGTCGAGGTGGGGAGGAGGCCGCGTGAAGGGCCTACCTGGAGGCGGTCCAGGACGAGTTGGTCCGAGGCGCCGGTGACGGTGATCTTGTTGATGCCTGACATGAGGAACAGGGGCATGGAGGATCGTTCAACAATCCTCATGTCACCTCCGTCGATCATCCCCACGTTCTCGCCGTTGATCACCCCCACGTTCTCGCCGTTGATCGTCAACTCGCCCTCCCCGGGGCCGATCCGGTCGATGGTCACGGCCGCCTCCCTGTCCTCCGCCGCGTGCACCCAGAAGGTGGCGGTGCCGCCCCTCGGCAGTACGACGACACCGGGACCCGAGGCTCCGGACCACCCGTAGTCGACGCGAGCACCACCCCCCAGGGCCGCGAACTCCGCGTCGTACAGCGCGGGTGCGGTCACCCGGTCGTCGCGCAGGGCGAGGTCGAGCCGGTCGACGACCGCGTCGCCCCGCGTGACACCGAGGTCGGGGTCCTGGGCGGCGAGGGTGATGGTGTGCGCGCCGGCGGTCAGTTCGACCCGGGTGTCGGTGTGGCCCCACACCGCCCACTTGTAGCCGAGCGGCAGCCGGAGTTCCCGCGGGTGCCGGCCGTCGACGCGGAGGAAGACATTGGTGGGGCCCTGCTCGCGCACCGCGTCGGCCAGGTTGTGGGAGTTGGCGAAGACACGTACGTCGTACGTCCCGTCCGCCGGGACCTCCACGGAGAACACGAGCACGCCGTCGGAGCCGGTCCGGAGTCCGCCCACGTGGTAACCGGTCGAGCCCGCGAACCTGTCGACGTCGGACGGGGACCCCTCGGGCCCGCTCAGGGAGTGGCCGTCACCGATGTAGGCCGCGTCCTCCGCCTGGTACGAGCGCCGCCAGCCGGTCGAAGGCGGCAGCGCTACGGCACCCTTGCCGCCCGGGGACAGGATCACCTGGTACGCCGACATCTCCTCCAGGTCCGTCAGACGCACCGTCACTTTGCCGTCAGCCACGGGGAGTTCGCGATCGGCGAGCCTCAACGGCTGGGCGGAGGCCCCGACTTGACCCGTCCAAGGGATCTCAAGGAGCCGGGCATGGACCGTCGTACCGAAGATTTCAGAGTCGACGTGCTCGAACACGACGTCCGCGGAGCCGCCCGCGCCCCCGAGCAGCACCCGCGCCTGCCGCTTGGCACGGTCGAGCGCGGCGACGCCCTGCAATGTGTACTGGACGTTGGGGTGGGGCGCGGTGACCTGGACGGTGTGGCCCGTGAACTGCCCGTAGGCGTTGAACAGCCACCACTGGCCGTTGCCCTTGTTGGCCTCTACCACCGAGTCGTTGAGGTTGCCGTCGATGTTCCAGTACGCCATGTCAGCGTCGACCTTGGACTCCTCGATCGCGGCGATCCACTGGATCATCTGGCCCGGGACTGACAAGTGGTAGTTGTGGGCGTACTCGTTGATGTTGACGGGCAGCGGACCGATGCCCAACTCCCTTTCCAGCGCACGGTACTTGGCGACGCTCGTGCGGATCTCGTCGGGCGAGGACAGCTCGTGCCAGGTGATGACGTCGGGCAGTACGTCCTCGGACTTGGCGAACTCCAGGAAGCCCCTGACCTCGTCGTACAGGAGGCAGGTGTTGGGGCCGGCGATGCGGGCGCCGGGGTCGAGTTCCCTGATGAGGCGGTGGATGTCCCGCCAGGCGGTGAAGTAGTGGGCCGGGTCGGTGCGCCAGGAGACCTGGTCGTAGCCCCACTCTCCCGTGCCGAACATGTTGCCCTCGGGTTCGTTGAACGGGACGTACACGACATGGGACTTGTACGCGCCGAGGGTCAGCACCTGCTCCACCTGGCGGCGGACGCGGGCCGTGAAGCCGGCGAGGCGTTCGGCTCCGGTGTCGCCGGGCCATTCGTAGGGGAAGCCGCGGTAGATGTCGGTCAT
Organism: Streptomyces colwelliae; assembly: GCF_048158785.1. Lineage (NCBI taxonomy): Bacteria > Bacillati > Actinomycetota > Actinomycetes > Kitasatosporales > Streptomycetaceae > Streptomyces > Streptomyces colwelliae. The sequence continues at coordinate 19,357 of NZ_JBLTJC010000003.1, forward strand.
GTAGACGTAGACGTCCTTGCCGCCCGCCTCGACGAAGGGGCGCAGGATCTCCAGGGCGTCGGCGCCCGGATGCTGGGTGCCGTCCTGGGCCTTGGTGGAGACCGTGCGGACGTACATGCCTTCGACGGCGTTGCGGCTGGGGACGCCGTCGCCGTACAGGCCGTAGAGCGTGCCGCTCGCGCCGCCGTGGAAGGGGCCCGTGTCGGCGCCGAGGTCGATGGTGAGGTTCCCGGAGGTGGGCGCGGCGGAGGCTGCGGCTGCCACGGCATCAATCCCTTGTTCGACATGTCGTACGTCAGTCGGCGTCCCGAACCGGCTTGATCGAACGTAGGGAGATCACGCGACTCGCGTCAACGGTCCGTCGGCGCGCGCGTACGACGGCTCAGACGCGCAGCATGCCCAGTCGACCTTCCAGCTGGACCAGCAACTCGCCGAGCAGGGTGGCGAGTTCGCCCTGTCCGGGGGTGTCGAGACCGGAGAGCACGGTCGTCTCGTAGGCGAGTTGTTCGGGCAGGATCGCGTCGACGAGGTCGCGGCCGGTGTCCGTGAGGCGGACGTGGGCGACGCGGCGGTCGCGGGTGTCGCCCCGGCGCTCGACCAGCCCGCGTTCGGTCAGCAGCTTGAGGCGTTTGGTGACGGCGGCGCCCGAGGAGAAGGTCTCCCGGGTCAGCTCGCTCGGCGTCAGCTCGTGCCCGGTGCGGCGGAGCGCGCCGAGCAGGTCGAACTCGGGGCGGGTGAGCCCGGCCCGGCGCAGCGGCGCGTCCTCGGCCTGCTGGAGCAGGGCCGCGCATCGGTTGATCCGGCCGATGATCTCCATCGGGCCGGTGTCGAGGTCGGGGTGCACGGTCTGCCACTGCCCGACCACGGCGGCGACGGTGTCGCGCCGGGTCGCACTCGGAGGGGCCTGGCGGGCCGCGCCGTCCCCGTCAACCGGCCGTCCGTTCATTGCCGTCATCCCCGTACGCCCTCCGTCTTTCCGCCCGTGCGCCGATCCACGGTCGGCCAGGAGTGCGACTCCCGGCGTCGTACCGTCGCGGCGAGCGTACGGTGTCCGGACTGTTCGGCGAGCACGACCCGCTCCTGCGGCAGGGCGCGTTGCCACCACTCGCCGGACGCGGCGTCGGCGGTGGCACGCAGTTCGACCAGCGCGGCGGCGAGCGCGCGGTGGGCGGATTCCAGGGTCCCGCGCGCGGGAGCCTGCTCCGCGAGAAGGCGCGCGGCCCGCTCGCGGGCCCGTTCCACCGCGGTCAGCGCCTCCTCGATACGGTCGGTCGCGCGCCGGTTGGTGACGACGGCCGCGGCGACGAGGCCGACCAGCGCGCCGACGAGGGTGTCGACGACCCGCTCGGCGATCAGCTCACCGGGCTGCTGCGTCCGCGCGAACTCCGTGATGAGCAGCGCCATCGGGGTCACACAGACGCTGCCGAGCCAGTAGTTGCGGCCGATCAGCGCCTCGGCCCCGAAGTTGAAGGCGAGGCAGCACAGCACGAGGGCCGCCGGGTGCGCGTGGGCGAGCGGGGCGACCACGGCGAAGACCAGTACCCCGGCGAGGTTGCCGACGACCCGTTGCACACCCCGGCCCCAGGTGAGGGTGATGTTGGCCTGGTAGAGGGAGGCCGCGGTGACGAGGGCCCAGTACGGCCGGCCGACACCGAGGGCGAGGGAGACGTATCCGGCGAGCGCACAGCCGAGCGCCGTACGCAGCACGAGGGGGGTGAGCGGACCGAGCCTGGTCCACAACGGGCGGGCGGGGGCGGCGAGTTCGGCATCCACGCCGAGGAGCTCGTCCACGGCGCCCGCCGGGACGTCGGCCTGCGGGACCGGACCCCTGCCGCGCAGTTCGCGGGCCCAGGTGCGCAGCCGCTCCGGATCGGCGTCGGCGGGCGCGGCGAGCGCGACCTCGGCACGGACGACGAGGCGTTCGAGGGCGCGTCGGGGTGGGGTGCGGGTGCCGGTGGCGAGGAGGGACTGCCAGGCGGCGTGGACGGCGGCGGCTGCTGCGGCACGCGCGCGTGGGTGGTCGTCATCGGCACGCGCGCGTGCATGGCTCTTTCCGGTGCCCTGTGTGGCGGCGTACATGGCGGCGGCGTCGAGGGCGTGGGCGGTGGCGCGGCGTTCGGGGCCGTAGGGGCGGACGAGTGCGGGGGCCATGCCGACGAGCCATGCCCAGACGCCCGCGGCGGCGGCGAGCGCGAGGTGACCGGGGACCTGGCCGAGCGTCTGCGGTGCGAAGAGCGACGCGGAGCTGATGAAGGTGAGGACCACGTTGCCGGGCGGGCCGATCCGGGTCGCGTCGCACAGTCCCTTCTGTACGGCGGCCAGGGCGGCGCCGACCGTGACCAGCACGACGGCGTTCGTGGTGAGGGAGGCCGTGACGAGCGCGACGGCGAGACCGGCGATCATCCCGAGCACCACCCAGACCAGGGCGCGGGCCCGGGCGGCGTAGGGCTTGTTGTGGGCGTAGAGCGCGCACAAGGAGCCGGCCATCGTGTACATCGCCAGGTCGAGGCGGCCGAGGGCCAGCAGGGTCAGGTTGGGCGGGGCGACCGAGGCGACCGCGCTGAGCGCGGGTTTGAACCAGATGTCGGAGGGCCGGCCGAGGCGCAGCACGCCGGTGAGCGGGAGGCGTCGGACGCGCGGGGTGGGGGCGGGGGTCGCACTGCTCATGGGACATAAGATTAGCAGGTGTTTTACTCATGAAACATTTTCGCCGGGCATGCCTCAAGGGCGCCACCGACCTGCCGCGCGCCGCCGAGTGCTCCCCGTGTACACCGTTGCGCTCGATTGCGCCCCGTGCGGCACGGGCATCCTGTGACCGAACGTCGACGGAGAGCGATATCCGAGGCGGAACGGGGGACGCGCGTGCATGGTGGACCGGCTTCGCCCGGCTGGCTGTTGGTCGCGCTGTGCGCGGCGACCGGCGCCTACTGCCTGCTGCGGATGCGCAGCCCCGTCGAGGAACAGCGCCGGGCCGCGGGCGGCGAGGCGCTGATGGGCTTCGGCATGGCCGCGATGGCCGTACCCGCGGCGGTGTTCACACCGCCGTCGTGGGCGTGGCCCGGTTACGCGGCGGTGTTCGGCGCGGCGGCGCTGCGCGCCCTGTGGTCGGCGCGCAGGAGCCCGCACCATGTGCACCACCTGCTGGGCACGGCGGCCATGGTCTACATGGCACTCGCGATGGCCGCCTCGCCCGCGCACCACCACGACCACGGCGACTCCGGAGTCCCGCTCGTGACGGGCGTGCTGCTCCTCTACTTCGTGGGCTACGTACTGCTGTCGGGCATCCGGCTGGTGCCCGCCGCCGGAGCGGTCACGGGCGCGGGCACCGGCGCGGCCGTCGGTACCGGGAGCGTCGGCTGGGGCGACCGGCCGGAGTTGGCGCGGGCGTGCCGGCTGTCGATGGGGATCGGCATGGTGGCGATGCTGCTGACGCTCTGACGCCCCGAGGTGCCGAGGTGCCGAGGTGCCGAGATGCCGAGATGTGAGCCGGGGCGCGGTTGTACGAAATCGTGGTCTGCGTCACTTTGCCGTGACAAGCCGTACCCCTGATCACCGCGGCGCTCATAGGGTGCTCCCATGATGGTCCCCGCGGCACTGTTGCTGCTCGGCGCCCTGGCCGCCGTAGTCGCCCCACGGCTGCTCGCCCGGGCCGGCTGGGCGGACCATGAGCCGGTGGTCGCGCTGTGGGTGTGGCAGTGCGTGGTGGTGGCCGTGCTCCTGTGCTGCGCCCTCTCGATGACGCTCAGCGCCGCCGCCGCGTGGCAGGCGGTGCGCGGCCATGTGTTCGCCAGCGCCCCGCATGCGGTCGTGGATGCCTATCCCCTTGTGGCGAACGGGCCTTGGGCCGCCACGACCGCGGTGGCCCTCGCGTGCGGCGGGGCGTGGACCGCGGCGATGCTGGTCCGTGAGGTCGTACGGGCTCGGGCGCGACGCCGGCTGCGGAGGGCCGAACTCCTCGTGCGCGCCCCGGTGTTGCCCGGCGAGGAGCCCGGTGCCGAGCCGCTGGTCATCCTGGAGGGAGAGCGGCCGGACGCTTGGTGGATGTCCGGCACCGCACCCCAACTGGTCATCACCACGGCCGCGTTGCGACGCCTAAAGGGGCGGCAACTGGACTCGCTGCTCGCGCACGAGCAGGGGCACGCACAGGCCCGGCACGACTGGCTGCTGCACTGCTCGGGCGCGCTCGCCAACGGGTTTCCGCAGGTCCCGGTATTCGCCGCGTTCCGGGACGAGATGCACCGGCTGGTCGAACTCGCCGCCGACGACATGGCCTCCCGGCGTTTCGGCCGCCTCACGACCGCGCTCGCACTGGTCGAACTCAACGAGGACCGCGGGGTGTTCGGGCCATGCCCGACTCCGCACGCCCATGTCCCGCAGCGGGTGCACCGGTTGCTCACTCCCCCGGACCGCCTCACGGCGATGCGCCGCCTGGACCTGACCGCGACGGCGGCGCTGGTGCCGGTGGTTCCGGTACTGGTGGCGTTCGTGCCGGGGTTGCGGGCACTCGGCTGAGGAAGGGCCCGCAGGGCCGAAGTGGGGGCGAGGAGGATGTCGCCCCGGGGCGGGGTTGGCTCCGCGCACCGCGAGTCGGCGAGGATCACTCCATGCACTACCCGCCCCGCCCGACGCTTCGACAGACCGGCATCGCCCTCGCCCTGTGCTCCGCGCTGCTCCTCACCCTCGTCGCGGTGGAGTGGCATCCGCTGATCGACGTCGACGAGCGGATCGCCCGGACCACGCATCGCTGGGCGGTCGAGGATCACGGCCTGACGCATGCGTTCCGCATCCTGACGGACTGGGTCTGGGACCCGCTGACCATGCGCCTTGTGTGTGCGGCCGCCATGGTGTGGCTGGTCTGGCGGCGCTCGGCATGGTGGACGGCTCTGTGGCTGGCGACCACATGTGCGCTGGGCACACTGTTGCAGCAGGCCCTGAAGGCGCTGGTCGACCGCCCCCGCCCGGTATGGCCCGACCCCGTCGACTCGGCCCACTACGCCGCCTTCCCCTCGGGACACGCCATGACCGCCACGGTGGTCTGCGGCCTGCTGCTGTGGCTGCTCCACGACTACGGCACCGGGCGCGTTGTGTGGCGTACAGCCATGACTCTGGCCGTGATCTCCGTGGTGGGTGTGGGACTGACCCGTGTGTGGCTGGGCGTGCACTGGCCGTCGGACGTGGTGGGCGGGTGGCTTCTGGGGGCGCTCGTGGTGGCGGTGGCCGTAGGGACGTACGAACGGTGGCGGGTGTGAGCGCGGCCGGGCGGCGGCACGGCTACGTCGGACCGCCGGAGTTGCCGGCCGCCGTGCGGCCGGGTGCGGAGGGCCGGGTCGTACGGTCGGCCGGGGACCTGAACGCCTGGCTGGCCGGGCAGGAGACGGCCGAGCTGGCCGAACCCTTCACCTACGTCGTCGGGCTGGACGGGTTGCTGCGGCTCGCGCCGCGCCGGAGTGAGCATGTGGCGTGTGCCGGGGGCGCCGATGTGCTGGGTGCGGGCGAGATGGGATTCGAGCGGGCGACGGGGTTCTGGGTCGTCCGGGAGGTCAGCAACCTGTCCACCGGTTACTGTCCGCACCTCGGCTCGTGGCATGCGGTGGCCCGCGCGCTCGACCTGGCCGGCATCGGCCGCCCTGCGGGTTTCACGCACGCCGTGGTGTTCCGGCGCTGCGTACCGTGCCGGGAGATCAACATCGTGCGCGAGGGCGATTTCGTCTGCGTGTTCTGCGGAAGCGGTCTCCCCGCCGAGTGGAATGTCGCTGCGTAAGATCACCGCATGAATGCCGTCCTCTTCGACTTCTCCGGAACCCTCTTCCGCATCGAGTCAACCGAGTCCTGGCTGCGAGCCGTGTTGCGCGAGACCGGGATCGCGCTGCCCGAACCGGAGTTGGTCGAGGCGGCGCGGGCGCTGGAGTCGGCCGGGGCGATGCCGGGCGGGGCGCAGCCGGAGCGACTGCCCGAGGAGTTCGCCGAGATGTGGGCGATCCGGGACGAGAGTTCCGCGCTGCACCGGGCCGCGTACACCGGCGTCTCACGCCAAGTCCCGCTCCCCGACCCGGCGTTGCACGACGCGCTGTACGAACGGCACATGACGCCGGCCGCTTGGACGCCGTACCCGGACACGGAGGACGTGCTGCGGACCCTGCACGAGCACGGGATCGGCGTGGGTGTGGTCAGCAACATCGGTTGGGATCTGCGGCCGGTGTTCCGCGAGCACGGGCTCGACGCGTACGTGGAAGCGTACGTCCTGTCGTACGAACACGGCATCCAGAAGCCGGACCCGCGGCTGTTCGCGGTCGCCTGCGAGACCCTCGGTGTCGACCCGAAGGACGTGCTGATGGTCGGCGACGACCGGCGGGCGGACGGCGGAGCGGCGGCTCTGGGGTGCGGGGTGCACTTCGTGGACCACCGGCCGGTGACGGAGCGGCCGGACAGTCTGCGGCCAGTGCTTGAGCTGGCCGGGCGGGGACAGGGCGGGCCTCGGGGCTGACCCGGTCAGTACGCGGGACCGCCCTCGGAGCAGTAGGCGGAGCATCCTCGGAGCAATCGTCAATTACAGATTGACGGTTGAGCATCGTCAATTTAAAGTTGACGCATGAGCCCACTCGACATCAGCCTCGCCGATCTGATCGCCCGCCTCGACGAGGAGCTCCCCGACACCGACGCACTGGCTCGCATCAGCGAAGCGCGACTGCGCGCCCAGACCCTGTCCGACCTCGGCGACCAGCTCATCGACCACTACGTCAGCAAGGCCAAGCAGGTCGGCGCGTCGTGGACCGAGATCGGCGACGCCATCGGAGTGTCCAAGCAGGCCGCCCAACAGCGGCACGCACCCGGCCCCTTCGAGCGGTACACCAACCTGAACCGGCACAGCATCGTGCTGGCACAGGAGGCCGCCCGAACGCACAAGCACGACTCCATCGGCACCGAACACCTCCTGCTCGGCCTCCTCGGCGAACCGCGAGGCCTGGCGTACGAGGTGCTGGTGGCGAAGACCGAGTCGGAGCAGCGCGTCCGCGACGCGATCACGGAGGCGTTGCCGCCGGCCGGGGAGAAGACGCTGCGGGGGCACATCGCCTTCCGACCGGAGAGCAAGGAGGCCATCGAACAGGCGCGCCGCGCGGCGGCCGACCTGGGCCACGACTGGGTCGGCACGGAACACACGCTGCTGGGCCTGATCCGCGTCGAGGAGAGCCCGGCCGCGCGGATCCTCCGCAACCTCGGCTTCACGCCGGACGAGTTGCGGGAGACGGTCAAGGCCGAGATCGCCAACAGGCTTGCCGGGCGCGGCAAGTAGCGACGAAGCGATCAGCAGTTCAGCAGTTCAGCAGTTCAGCAGCAGGGCGAAACGATCAGCGGTCGCGCCGGACCGGGCCGACGCGGCCTCCGCACCCCTCAGCCCACGCCGACGCACATCACCCCACGTCGGCTCACCCCTGATAGCCCTCGACCTCGGACTCCGGCCGCGCCCGCGCCTCGTCCGGGTTCTCCCCGAACTCCACCTTGGCGCGGCGCTGGCGCAACAGGTCCCAGCACTGGTCGAGTTCGCGTTCCAGTTGCCCGAGGCGCTGGTGCTCCGTAGTGCTGTCGATCGTGCCGGACGCGAGGGCCTCCCGGAGCTTGCGCTCGTCGTCGACCATCTCGTTGATCCGCGCGAAGATCTGCTGGTCCTGCTCCATGCCCGTGCGCCTCCTCGGCTCGACACCCGTGCCCACTCTAGGGACGGTTCACGTGCCGTGCGACAGATGTGCGAGAAGGCGGCGCCGGGCGCCGGGTCAAAGGTCGCCCAGGGAAACCATTGGGGTGAAAAGGAGCCGCCCGCCTGAGACGATCCCCCGCGTCGCCCCAGACGGACGGCAGCATGCGCCAGGCCCCCTCGACGGGGGACCCGGACGTCCTGAGTATAGTTGGCTGATAGCCAGTCAACGCAGGAGTTACAGCATGTCCCCGCGAAGCGCCTCGGTCAATGAAGAGTTGCGACGGCGTTCCCGGGAACGGCTCCTCCAGGCGGCCGTCGAGCTGGTCAGTGAGCGTGGGTACGACGCCACGACCTTGGGCGACATCGCGGACCGGGCCGGTTCGGCGCGCGGACTGGTGTCGTACTACTTCCCCGGAAAACGCCAGCTCGTCCAGTCCGCCGTGCACCGCCTGATGCACCGCACCCTGGAGGAGGCCCTGGAGCGCGAGCCCCGGACCGACGACGGGCGGGAGCGGATGGCGCGGGCCATCGACGCGATCCTGGGCCTCGCACACGACCGGCCGGTGCTGATGCGCCAGCACATGGCGGGACTTCTCCAGGGCGAGGGCTTCGTGCAGTGCCCGGAGCAGCGGCGCCTGTCCGAGCTGCTCGGGCAGACGATCGCACGGTACGGATCGGGGAACGTCCCCTCCGACTACCCGATGCTGCGCGCCCTGCTCATGGGCGCGGTCTACGCGGCGCTCGTGCCGGGGGTGCCGATGTCGATTCCGGTACTGCGTACCGAGTTGTTCCAACGGTACGGGCTCGACCGGGAGTTGGGGGTCCCGCCGGAAGCCCGCGCGCGGGCCGGAGCGGCCGACACGGACCTGTCGCGGTTCTTCGCGACGGACGACAGGACGACGCCCACACCTGCGCCCGCGCCCACACCCATACCTACGCCCGCGCCCACGCCCGAGAGTTCGGCCGACGACCGGCCGACCGAGCCCTCCGACGCGTAACGGCCGTACTCAGCGCCGGGCGTGACGAGGTGTCAGAAACCCGGCGTCCCGTGCCTGCGAGATGAGCCGGAGGGACCGGCGCCGACTGTGCCCGGTCGCGCACATCACCGCGAGGACGGGATCAACTCCCTCTTCCTGCGCGGCGCGATACTCCTGGGCGATCTGCCACCGCCCCTCGATGCCGCGCGGCCAGGCCGGCCGTGCCCGGCGCGCTCCGCCCGACTCCGCCCCCTCCGACTCGGGTTGCAGCCCGCACGCCTCGAAGAGCGGTCCCTCGATCCAGTCGGCAAGCACCGTCAAGTCGTCGAGGGACAGGGCGGGTTGGGCCCGTACATCCTCGACGGAGACGTTCTGCTCGCACACCACGGCGAGTGCGTCGACCCGGGCGCCGTCGGGGAAGGCCAGCCGGACATGGAACCACGAGGTGGCGCCGTCGTGCTCCTGAACTTCCCACGCGGGCCACACGGACACCGCACCGTCCGCCGGGGAGCGATCGGAAAGATTAACAAAGGATGCTTCTAGCACATACGCAACGTAACCGCATGATCACATTCCATACGAACGGACACGCGCGCCCCCGGCGCGTACGAGTGCGTTCGGCACCCTGTCAGCGGAGCACCCGTGGTGCGATCCTGGAGGTGTCAGTGATCTGGCGAATCAGCGATCTCCTGTGTGCCTGACGGGTGAGGAGTTCCGCCGTGCTGCGTGTCGCCGTCGTCGGCTCCGGGCCGAGCGGGGTCTACACCGCCCAGAGTCTGGTCCAGTTGGAGCCTGGGGTGCTGGTCGACGTCCTGGACCGGCTGCCGTGCCCGTACGGTCTGGTGCGCTACGGCGTGGCACCGGACCACGAGAAGATCAAGTCGTTGCAGAACAATCTGCGGGCGGTCCTGGAGCACGGGCGGGTGCGGTTCCTCGGCGGGGTGCTCGTGGGGCCCGGCGGGCTGCCGGCCGCCCGGCTGCGGGAGTTGTACGACGCGGTCGTGTACTGCGTGGGCGCCGCCACCGACCGGCACCTGGGCATCCCCGGCGAGGAGCTGCCGGGCAGCTGGTCGGCGACCGAGTTCGTGTCCTGGTACAGCGCCCACCCGGACTCCACCGTCGATGGTTTCGTGCTCGGCGCGAGGACGGCCGTCGTCATCGGCGTGGGCAATGTCGCGGTGGACGTCACACGGATGCTGGCGCGCGGCACGGCCGAGCTCAGCCGTACCGACATCCCGCAGGCCGCGCTCACCGCACTCGCCGCCAGCGGGATCACGGACATCCACATGGTCGGTCGGCGCGGCCCCTCGCAGGCCCGCTTCACCACGAAGGAGCTGCGTGAACTGGGCGGGCTCCCGGACACCGAAGTGACCGTGGATCCGGCCGAGTTGGCGCTCGACCCGGACTGTCTCGACCTCTCCGCGCTGCCCGGCGCCCAGCGCCGCAACGTGGAGGCGCTTCGCGGCTGGGCCACGCTCGCTCCCCGGGGCGCCCCACGCCGTATCCACCTCCGCTTCTTCCTCCGTCCCGTCGAACTCCTCGCCGACGCGGGGCGGGTGGGCGCCGTCCGCTTCGAACGCACGGCGCCGGACGGGCGCGGCGGAGTGGTCGGCACCGGCCAATTCGAGGAGATCGAGGCGCAGTTGGTGCTGCGCTCGGTCGGCTATCGCGGAGTGCCGCTGGACGGGCTGCCGTTCGACGCCGAGCACGGCACCGTGCCGCACCGGGCCGGCCGTGTCGTACGCGAAGGGCGGGCCGTACCCGGTGAGTACGTGGCCGGCTGGATCAAGCGGGGCCCGACCGGAGTCATCGGCACCAACCGCCCGGACGCCAAGGAGACGGTGACGTCCCTGCTCGCGGACGCCTCCCTCCTCGCAGCGAAGGAACCCTCCGAGGATCCCCTCGCCGCACTGCGCGCCGAAGGGATCGAGCCGGTCGAGTGGGCCGGATGGGAGGCCATCGAGCGGGCCGAGGCGGAGCTGGGAGCCTCGCTCGGGCGGGGCGGTGTGGTCAAACTGCCGGACTGGGATGCCTTGCTGGCGGCGGTACGTGGGGCCCGCACATAGCCATACGCGGGGCGCACACATAGCAGCTGGGTAAGACACACGGCGGCAACAACCCAGAAATCAACAAACTGTTCAAGGCGCCTACGGTCTCGAACTGTTCGCACGTTCCTCCTCTCTCCGCCGCTCAGGAGTGCCCATGGCCACGACCACACCCGTGCATCCCGTCGACGAGGTCCCACCCGTACGGCAACTGGCCGCCTTCGGGCTCCAGCACGTGCTCGCGATGTACGCGGGCGCGGTGGCGGTGCCGCTGATCGTGGGCGGGGCGATGAAGCTGTCGGCCGCCGATCTGGCGTATCTGATCACCGCGGACCTGCTGGTGTGCGGGATAGCGACGCTCATCCAGTGCATAGGTTTCTGGCGGTTCGGCGTGCGGCTGCCGATCATGCAGGGCTGTACGTTCGCCGCGGTGTCGCCGATGGTGCTCATCGGCACGACGGGCGGCGGACTGCCCGCGATCTACGGCTCCGTGATCATCGCGGGGCTCGCCATCGCGCTCCTGGCCCCCGTCTTCGGCAGGCTGCTGCGCTTCTTCCCGCCGCTGGTCACGGGCACGGTGATCCTGATCATCGGTCTGTCGCTGCTTCCGGCGGCGGGCAACTGGGCGGCCGGCGGGCAGGGCGCGAAGGACTTCGGTGAGCCGAAGAACATCGCGCTCGCCGCGTTCGTCCTCGCGGTCGTCCTCGGTGTGCAGCGGTTCGCACCCGCCTTCCTGAGCCGGATCGCGGTGCTGATCGGCATGGCCGTGGGGCTGGTGGCCGCGGTGGTGTTCGGGTTCACGGACTTCAGCGGGGTCGGGGACGCCGACTGGGTCGGCATCAGCACGCCGTTCCACTTCGGTACGCCCACCTTCCACGCCTCGGCGATCGTGTCCATGCTCGTGGTGGCGCTGGTGACGATGACCGAGACGACCGGTGACCTGATCGCGGTCGGCGAGATGACCGACCGCAAGATCGAGCCGCGCTCGCTCGCCGACGGTCTGCGCGCCGACGGCCTCTCCACCGTCCTCGGCGGCATCTTCAACACCTTCCCGTACACGGCCTACGCCCAGAACGTCGGCCTCGTCGGCATGACCCGGGTCCGCAGCCGCTGGGTCGTGGCCGTGGCCGGCGGCATCCTCGTCGTCCTCGGTCTGCTGCCCAAGCTGGGCGCGGTCGTCGCGGCGATACCGGCGCCGGTCCTCGGCGGCGCGGGTCTCGTCATGTTCGGCACGGTCGCCGCGAGCGGTCTGCGCACCCTGACCCAGGTCGACTTCAAGGACAACCACAACCTCACCGTCGTCGCCGTCTCGGTGGCCGTGGGTGTGCTCCCGGTGGGGGTGCCGACGATCTACGCCCAGTTCCCGGACTGGTTCCAGACGGTGATGAACAGCGGCATCAGCGCGGGCTGCCTGACGGCGATCGTACTGAACCTGCTCTTCAACCACCTTCCGTCGAAGGGGAGTTCACCGGCAACCAGCACCGAGGCTCCTGCCGGCGCTGTCGCGGAGGAGCCGGTCGTCTAGACGAATGAGTCCGATGTCGGGGCCGGTGCGCGAGCTTGAGGAGAGGGCGCTCAAGATCATGTTGCGACGCAAGACCTGAATACCCTCTCTCGGCAGGCTCAGGGGTAGAGGCCGGCCCGGAAGGCGAACGAGACGAGTTGCGCTCGATCACGTGCGCCGACCTTCGTCATGGCCCGCACCGCATGCGTCTTCACGGTGAACGGCGACACGAACATCTGGGCCGCGATCTCGTCGTTGCCGAGACCGCTCGCGACGAGAACGACCACGTCCCGCTCCCTGGGTGTCAGCGCGTCGAAGCGTCGCAGCAGTTCCTGGTCGATCACCGGGGGCGGACTGTCGGTCATGTGACCGATGAGCGCGGCCGTCGCGGCGGCCGACAGCGCACCGCCACCGCCGACGACCTCGGTGATTCCGGCGACGAGTTCAGCGGGGCTCACGGTCTTGCTCAGGAAACCGTTGGCGCCCGCGCGAAGGGCGGCGAGAACGATGTCGTCCTGATCAAAAGTGGTCAGCACGATCACTCGCATCTTCTCGGGTGGGTGCTCTTTGCGGATCCGGCGGGTGGCTTCGACACCGTCGATGCCGGGCATCCGGATGTCCATCAGGACCAGGTCGACGGGGTGGTCCCGGAGGAAGGGGACGACCTGGAGTCCATCGGAGAGGTCACCCGCGACAACGAGATGTGGGTCGAGCCGGAGCATCGCTTTGATGCCGGCCCTTATCTCGTCCTGGTCGTCGACGATCAGAATCCGGGTCATCAGACGACGGCTCCCAGGGGGCTGAACTCCGCATGGACCCGGAATCGCCCGTCGTCACTGTCGATCGTCAGCCGCCCGCTGGAGGACTCGACGCGTTCACGCATCCCCACGAGTCCGAGTCCACTGCCCGAGCCGGAGCCGTGCAGTGCGTGACCGACGCGGTTCTCCACGGTGACGCAGATCCTGCCGTCGCGCTCGCGCACAACCACCGTTGCCGCCCCTTCTCCATGCCGGTAGGCATTCGTGAGTGCTTCCTGAACGACCCGGTAGACCGTCACGCCGACGCTGGGCTCCACGAAACCGGCGGGGATGTCGATGGAGGGACGGACGTCGAGGCCGATGCTCTCGAAAGAGGCGACAAGGCCTTCCAGGCCACTGAGCGCCGGGGTCGGCCGGAGCGCCTCGTCGTCGGAGATGTTGTCTCCGAGGCGGAGGAGGGCAAGGATCCGTTGCGTCTCGACGACGACGGTACGGGCGCTGGACCTGGCTGAGACGAGGGCCTGCCGGGAGGACTCGGCGTCTTGGGGCAGCCCGATCTCCGCGGCACCGAGATGCATGCTCAGCATCGCGACCTGGTGGCCGATGACGTCGTGGAGGTCCCGGGCGATGCGGAGTCGTTCCTCGGTCACCCGTCGGGTGGCTTCGATCTCCCGGGTGGCGATGGCGCTCTCGGCCCGTTCCTCCAGGGTGCGCCAGTGCTCTCGATGGATGCGCAGCGCGGCCCCTGTCGCGCCTCCTGCTATGGCTGAGAAGAGTGCGGCGGCTCCCACGATCGCGCCGCCACGGAATCCTCCCAGCGTCATGAACGCCCCCAGGAAGAACGCCGCCACGATGCCGGTTCCGACCAGCGGCTGCTTCCCCTTGAGGGTGATCGAGAACAGCACGAGCACCGCGATCATCCACACCGACAGGGGGTCGTGGCCCACCGCTGTGACGGCGAAGGACGCCGCGCTCGTCACGACCAGTCCTGCCCACGGCCTCCGCCATGAGAGGGCGACACCGGCACCGGCGAGGAGCACGGAGAGGGCCGTCGGCCAGTCCGACCCTCGCAGGATCACTGCCACGATCTGGCCGGTGAACACCAGCGCGGCCACCGCATAGGCGATGAGGTGCAGCGCCTCGGGGCGGCGGACCCACAGGGGTGCCACGGGCCCGTCCTGATTGTTGTGCGCCTTGGCCATGCCCTGATTCTCTTCCATGTGTGCTGCGGCCGTGTACTTCGAATGATGTAGACGGCGGGCCCGGTCCGGGCGATGGGGACGGCAGAACTCATTCGATTCGAAGTGGATGGCAGAACTACTTCGTTCGAAGTACGCGGCCCCGCCCGAGGCCGCTGAGACTCCTCATCGAGGCGACCGTCTCACACCATCACGATCACAAAACGGGACACCCGATGACTCAGACCACCGTGACTTCCAGCACGACCACGACCTCGACGACGCTCTCCGGGCTCCGATCGCTCTACCTGATCCGAGTCGCCTTCTCCCTGGTCTGGGTGGCACTCGTCGTCACGACCTCCGCCTCGCTCGTGTCGACGGACAAGCCCACAGTGATCGCGGCCGTGCTGCTCGTCATCTACCCCCTGTGGGACGTCGTCGCCACGCTCCTCGAGGGTCGCATGGCCGGCACCGGCTCCACGGACCGCGTCGGTACCACCAACATGGCTCTCGGCCTCGCCGCCACCGCCGGGATGATCATCGCCGTCTTCTCCACCATCGGGACGACCCTGCTCGTGTTCGGCATCTGGGCCCTCCTTTCCGGAGCGATCCAGCTCGTCGTGGCGATCCGGCGCCGACGCGCCGTCGGTGCCCAGTGGCCCATGTTCATCAGCGGCGGCCTGTCCGTCCTCGCCGGTGCCTCCTTCGCCGCCATGTCCGCCTCGGCGACGAGCAGCCTGTCCACCATCGCCGGATACTCGGCCTTCGGTGCCTTCTGGTTCCTCGTCTCCGTCATCGCCCTGAGCATCCGCAGCCGACGCGAACAGCGCTGACGGCGTCTTCCGCTTCGACAAGACCATCGCCGCGAACAAGGCTCTCAAAGCGCTGCTTGCCAACGGTGATCAGTGGTCGTACGCGATCAGGGAGCGGGTCACCGGGGCGCTGGTCTGCGGTTGTGCCAGATCGCAGCGGTCATCGCGAGGATGCGCTGGGCGACCCGGATGGCGACGCCCTCGAAGGTCCGGCCGCCCTGTTGTTCCAGGTCGAGCTGGCCTTTGAGGGAGGCGTTGACGGATCCGATGAGCTGGCGGACCTCTTGAGAGCATGGGTTCGCCATAGCGGACCTTCTCCCGCTTGCGGGACGGCCGCGGTAGCTCGACGCCCTGCCCGGCGAGGTCCTGCTCGAACACCTTGCCCGCGAAGCCCTTGTCGGAGATGAGCAGGATGCCCTCGCGTTCGGTGACCAGGTCGGCATCGGTCTCCAGCATCGAGGCCAGGACTTCGCGTTCGCCGATCTTCGGGTTGGCCGGCGCCCACACGATGGGCATGCCGGTCGGGGTGCAGACCAGATAGAGGCGCAGGCCCCAGAAGAACCGCGAGTGGGAGGCGCAGTAGCCGTACCCGGCCCACCCGGCGAGGTCCGAACGTCGGATCGTCGGGCGGGACATCCCGCACGGCACTGGCGTGGAGTCGACGATCCAGTGGTTGCAGGGCTTGCGCCACGGCACGGCAGACGAACTCCGAGTCGGTCAGCAGCGGCGGCGGCCGTCCCATCCACCGGGTCCCTCCGATCTCGTCGTCGATCTTCACGTACAGCGCGGTCAAGAGGGTATTCAGGTCTTGCGTCGCAACATGATCTTGAGCGCCCTCTCTTCAAGCTCGCGCACCGGCCCCGACATCGGACTCATTCGTCCAGGGTCCGTCCGGTGGGATCCTGTCGCGGGCGCGGGGCGTGGCACGCACCCCCGTCCTAAGCACGTGGGCCCCAGCGGAGTTGCCGTCGGTCGCCGACTCCTCCATTCTCGGCGCCCACAACGGCAACAGCTGATCTCAACGTCCCTCCCGCCTCACAGCCGCAGGCACGACGCCCCGCTCACCGGCGCCGATCAGGCACCACCGATGCCCTACGGCCCGATCAGCGCAGCAGTCCAGCAGGGACCGTCGCGGCCAGCACGCCGTACCCCGCCGGATTGAGATGGAGCCAGTCGCCGACCTGGAGGGCCGGGAGCAGGCGGCGCGGGTCGGCGGGGTCGCGTACGGCGCGGTCGAAGTCGAGGACCGCGTCGAAGCAACCGGCCGTGCGGATCCAGGAGTTGACCACCTGGCGGGAGGACTCGCGTTCGCCCGCCGGGTCGTCGTAGGTGTTGCCGCCGAAGGGGAGCAGGGTCGCGCCGCAGACGCGGATGCCCTGCGCGTGGGCGCGGACGACGATCTGGCCGTAGGCGGCCAACAGGTCCTCCGTGACCTGGTGTTGGGCGGCGGGGGTCGCGTCGGCGGTGCCGATGTCGTTGACGCCCTCGAAGACGATGAGGCGGGTGACTCCGCTGCGGGAGAGGACGTCCCGGTCGAGGCGGGCGAGGACGTTGGGGCCGAGGCCGTCATTGAGGACGCGGTTGCCGCCGGCGGCCTGGTTCAGGATCGCCACGGCCGCGGTGTCGGGGCGGGTGCGGAGGCGGTCGTAGAGCTGGTCGGGCCAGCGGTCGTTGGCGTTGGTCGTGGAGCCTCGGCCGTCGGTGAGCGAGTCGCCCAGGATGGCTACGGCCGTGGTGGCGCGCGGGGCCAGGACCTCGACGTCGCTCAGCAGATACCAGTGGTCGACCGGGGTCGCCCCGGGCAGCAGGTCCTGGTCCTCGGTGTGGTCACCGGTGCGGAGGTACGACGTCGTACGCGAGCCCGGGTGCGAGGTGAGGGCGAGCGAGGGCTGGCCCGTCACCAGGTAGGTCGTCACGGTGAGGACGGACGCGGGGCGCAGGTCCAAGTCCAGTGGGTCGGAGACCAGTTGGGCGCCGACGGGGACGGTCGCGGATCCGCGTCCGGCGAAGGTGACCGGTCTGCTGCTGCCGGCGACGATCGCGCTCGCTCCCGCCCTGCCGTCCTGTGGGAGGGCCAGCGTCACGGCGGTGAGCGGGAGCGGGGTGTCGCCGTAGGCGTTGGAGAAGCGCAGGCGCAGCTTTCGGCCCCCGGCGGTGACGCGGAGTGTCTGGCGCAGGGTGGTGTCGACGAGGACCGACCTGGTTCCGGTGAAGGGCGCGGGTGGCAGGTTGCCGGGCTCGGTGAGCTGGGGCATCGCCGTCCAGGTGTTCACCCAGTGCGTGACGGGCGGGGCCGAACTCCCCTCGGCGCGTGCGGAGTTGGTGGCGACCAGGGCCGACAGTGCCGTCGTTGTCGTGGCGACGATCACTGTCCGTCTCGTTGGCTGCACGGAACCGGCCTTCCTCTGGCGGGAGTTGGGGGCGAGGGTGCGTGCCGGAGGTGTCGGGCACGCACCCGGAGACGGGGTCAACCGACCGTGCAGGCCGTCCCGTTGAGCGTGTAGGCCGTCGGCGCCGCGCTGTTGCCGGTGTGGTTCGCCTGGTAGCCGATGGTCACGCTCGCGTTGGGGGCGATCGTGCCGTCATAGGAGGCGTTGGTGGCCGTTACCGTGCCGGATGCCGGTGCGTAGGTGGCGCCCCAGCCGTTGGTGATGGTCTGGCCGGTGGGCAGGGTGAAGCCGAGCTGCCAGCCATTGACCGCGCTCGTGCCGGTGTTGGTGAGCGTCACGGAGGCGGTGAGGCCGGTGTTCCAGGCGCTGGTCGTGACGGTCACCTTGCAGGGGCCGGTCGAGGGCGGGGGTGTGCCGCCGCCGCCGGTCAGGCCGAAGAAGGTCAGGACGCGGGCGCCCATGCCGTAGGTGTAGAGGTTGTGGGTGACGCCCTGGAGGCTGATCGCCTCGACAGGGGCCCGGTCACCGGTGGCGCCGTAGCGGGTGCGGGTCCAGCCGGTCGCCGGGGTGTCGGTGGCGGCCGGGGTCTGACTGACGCCCTGCACGTTCGTCCACTGCTTGATCTCTTCCCCGAAGTTGGGGTAGCGCAGGATGTCGTCCGCGGTGCCGTGCCACAGCTGCATGCGGGGGCGCGGGCCGGTGTAGCCGGGGTCGGCGCCCCGGACCAAGTCGCCCCATGCCTGCGGGGTTTGGATCACGGTTCCGTTCGCGCAGGCCGTGTTCCACTCGGAGCCGTCGGTGGTGGCGAAGCAGCCGAACGGTACGCCGGCGAAGGCGGCGCCCGCCGCGAACACGTCGGGGTAGTCGCCGAGCAGGACGTTCGTCATCATCGCGCCGGAGGAGATGCCCAGGGCGAAGACGCGGGAGGTGTCGGCGGAGTAGGTGCCGGCCACCCAGTCGACCATGGACTTGATGCCGACCGGGTCGCTGCCGCCGTCGCGGTGCAGGGCCTGGGGCGAGGAGACATCGAAGCACTTGCTGGCCCGGGTGACCGACGGGTAGACGACGATGAAGCCCAACTGGTCGGCGAGCGAGGCGTATTCGGTGCCGGAGTACATCGCCGGACCCGATCCCCCGCAGTAGTGCACGGCCACGACGATCGCCGGGTGCGCGGTGACGGCGGCTGGGACGTACACGTACATCTGGAGGTTGCTGGGGTTGGTGCCGAAGCTGGTGACCTCGGTGAGGGTGGCGGCGGGGACGGCCTCGGTGCGGGCGGCGGCCGGGGGCGCGACGAGCGCCAGGGCCGCGAGTAACGGCACCAGTGCTCCGAAGAGGGCGACGAGTACCGAACGCGGCGGTTTTCTCGATGACTTGAGGGTGTCGGCGGCTGTGGGGCGCACGTCATCGTCCCTTCCTGATCGCGGCTCGTGCGGCATCTTTCGGGGAGAACAGTCGGCATCGTGACATGGACATGGGTGCCATGGAAGCGCTCCCACGCTTCGAATAGTTTCTGCACAAGCGTTGACTAGAAAGCGCTTGCACCCTACGTTCCGTTCAGAAGTGTGACCGCGCGATCATTCATGGTGCACATCGTTCACGTACACGATCACCCCATTCCCCCGGAAGGGACGCACCCGCATGCGTACTCGCCCCCCACATCCACCTCCACGACGATCAGCTCTGGCGGCGACCGCTCTCGCCGTAGCGGCTGCGCTCGCGCTCCCCCAGTCCGCGTCGGCGGCCGACGCCTCGCCGGTCGGTTTCGGTGCCGGGACGACCGGTGGCGGCAGCGCCACGGCGGTCACGGTGTCGACGCTGGACGCCTTCAAGTCGGCTGTCACCGGCAGCGGTTCGAAGGTCGTCAAGGTCAACGGCCTGATCTCGCTGAGCGGTCAGGTCGACATCGGGTCCAACACGACGGTGCTGGGCGTCGGTTCGGCATCCGGATTCACCGGTGGCGGACTGCGTCTGAAGAAGGTGACCAACGTCGTCGTCCGCAACCTGAACATCAGCAAGCCGGTCGCGCCGGCCGACGGCATCACCGTGCAGGCCTCGACGAAGGTGTGGATCGACCACAACGCCTTCTCGTCCGACCTCGACCACGGCAAGGACTACTACGACGGCCTGCTCGACATCAGCCACGCCTCCGACTACGTCACCGTCTCCTGGAACACCTTCAAGAACCACTACAAGGGTTCGCTCGTCGGCCACAGCGACAACAACGCGAGCGAGGACACCGGGCATCTGCGGGTGACGTACCACCACAACTGGTTCGACCAGGTCAACTCCCGTATCCCCAGCCTGCGTTTCGGCACCGGGCACTTCTACGACAACTACGTCGTCGGCGCCGAGACGGCCGTGCACTCGCGCATGGGCGCCCAGATGCTCGTCCAGAACAACGTCTTCCGGGACACCGAAGTCGCCGTCACGACGAACCGGGACAGCGACGTGGACGGCTACGCCAACCTCAGCGGCAACGACCTCGGCGGAGCCGCCACCGAGATCTCGCAGGCCGGCACGTTCACCAGCCCGCCGTACAGCTACACCGCCGAGCCCGCCTCGACCGTCGTCGCCTCGGTGACCGCGGGCGCGGGCACCGGAAAGCTCTGACCACTCCCCCACCTCGGAGAAGGAATCGGGACATGACTTCTTCCGCACGATCACGTGTGCTCACCGGCGCACTGACCGCCTTCGGTCTCTCCATTGGCATGATCATGGCATCCGGCACCCTCTCGCCGGCCAGCGCCGCCACCTGGCCCACCGCGAGCGGCAGTCAGGCGGTGACCTCGACGATCTCGGTCTCGGGCACCAAGGACTACGGGTTGCTGCGCCTGTACGGCAGCGGCGACCTGGGCACGGGCGGCCAGGACGAGGACCAGGGACCCATCCTGGAACTGGCCCCCGGTGCCGTCGTCAAGAACGTCATCATCGGCTCGCCCGCCGCCGACGGCATCCACTGCCTGGGCAGTTGCACGCTACAGAACGTCTGGTGGGAGGACGTCGGCGAGGACGCGGCGACCTTCCTGGGCTCCTCGTCGTCCAACGTGTACACCGTCTCCGGCGGTGGCGCGAAGGAGGCGAGCGACAAGGTGTTCCAGTTCAACGGTGCCGGGACGCTCAACGTCTCCAACTTCGCGGCGCAGACCTTCGGTACGTTCGTCCGCTCGTGCGGCAACTGCAAGACGCAGTACAAGCGCACGATCAACCTCAACACCATCGAGGCGACCTACAAGGGCAGCCGGATCGTCGGCATCAACACCAACTACGGTGACAGCGCGACCCTGAAGGGCATCACGATCGTCGGGGACACCAGCAAGAAGATGATCCCCTGCCAGAAGTACATCGGGAACAACACGGGCGCGGAGCCGACGACCAACGGCACGGGCGCGGACGGCACTTACTGCCGTTACTCCACCTCCGACATCACCTACCGGTAGACCGGGCGCACCAGCTTCAGCGCGGATGATCTCGCACACTGCCCTCTTCACGCGCTCTGAGCAGTACCAATAGCGGATCCACTACTGGCTCGCACAGCAGTAGAGGGGGCCGTCATCCGGCCACGGACGGCGGCCCTCACAGCCTCAGGGATTCTCAGGGGGTTTCGGCATGCGTATGGGGACTTATGGCGACAAATCGCGTGACTACGACCGTCGCGCAGACCAGGCGCTGGTCGCCGTCTACAACCTGGCCAAGGCTGGTGGCGGGCACAGTGGCGATGCAGTCGAGCCTGCATACCGAGACCAGCGAAGCCGGAGTCGTACCGGAAGCTCGTGCCTTACCCCAGGGACGGCTGTCCACGTGCACTACGTCGGTGAGCGGCAGGAGCTCATGAACTCGACGTGGCTGTGCAGCAGCGATCTTGGAGAGCGCGCCGGCTTTCGGCCGATGCGTCGAGCTCCGCACGTTGCTTCTCGTCCAGCCCGGTGAGCGACAGATGATCACGCTCGCCCGGTGTGAGCCGCGTGAGGTCGAGCCCGGACCCGGGCAGCATGGTCACGCCTCCGAGGCGGCCCCGTTGCGCGGTCACCGGCAGACCGGCGTCACGGAGCCAGTTCAGGTCCCGGGTGATGGTGCGAAGGGACACCCCGAGCGCCGAGGCGAGTTCCTGTGTGGTCACGGCACCCCTCGATCCAAGGAGCAGCATCAGGGAGAAGAAGCGGTCCGGGGTCACCCACCGATTTTTTCAGGAATTGCGACACGATGCGGCGCATATCCCGGTCAGGCTGGCGAATGCGTACCTACGACCTGGGAAAAGGAACAACCATGACCACATCCGTCGTGTCCATCGTCTACGTGAACGACGCTCCCGCCGCAGCTCGCTTCTACGGCGAACTCCTCGGACTGAGCCCCTCGTTCGAGACTCTGGGATACATCACCTTCGGCCTCGGGCCAGGCGCTGGCCTCGGTGTGTGGTCCGGCCAGTTCGAGGATCTGTCACCGGACGTCCCGCGCACCGGTGAGGTCTGCCTGGCCATCGACGGTGGACCCGACGAGCTCAACGCGATCTTTGAGCAGTGGAATTCCAAGGGGGTCACGATCCTGCACGAGCCTCATGACGCGGGGTTCGGGCTGACCTTCCTCGCAGCCGATCCTGACGGGAACCGCATCCGCGTCGCACCGCGGGACTGAGGGCTGCGGCCGTGAGCGCCATCAACGTCGTCGGCCACATCGAGAAGACCGACGGAGCAGTCCGCCTCCATCTCGGCCCCAGGCGGTCAGCCCGGCCGCCCGATCAGTGTCTGGGCCATGGGCGAACGTCTCCGCGAACCCGGTATCCGGCCTGCCGAGACCCGCTCAACTACCCTGTCCCAGCTCGCCACCGAGCTGCCCGCCACGGTCCTCGCCCGCAGCCTCCGCATCGATATCACCATCGCCGTGAAGCGGCAGCGAGCCGCTGTCGGAGACTGGGCGGCATGCGCAGCCAAGATCAGTCGCCGGAAGAAGGATTCATGAGGGTATCGCTGACGGTCGCACAGTTCCCCATCACCTGGGACGTTGAGCGGAATGTGGAGTTGATCTCCGAGGTCCTGGCCGAAGCCCGGCCCGACGACATCGTCGTCCTGCCCGAGGGCGCGCTGTCAGGTTACGGGCCCGACCTCTCCGTCCTCGGCGACCTCGACACTCTGGCTCTGGCGCACGCCGCAGACCGTGTTGCCGACCTGGCACAGCGGCACGCGGTCCATCTGTTCTGCGGCACGTTGCTCTTCGAGCAGGGAGTCTGGAGCAACGCCGCCGTCTACTTCTCACCCAACGGCGGGAGGTGGATCTACCGGAAGATCAACCTGGCGATGCACGAACGCGGCCGACTGGAAGCGGGGACCGACCTCTCCCCCCTTTCCATCCCGATGGCCGGCGGGCAGGTCACCTTCGGCGTCCAGATCTGCCGGGAGATCCGCCTCCCCGAGCAATGGCAGCACCTTGCCGGCAGCGGAGCGCAGGCGTTCATCTATCTCACCCACGCCGCAAATACAGCCGAGCCGGCCGGGGTGTGGAGAAGCCATCTCATCAGCCGCGCGGCGGAGAACCAGCGGTTCGTCCTTGCGGCGAACGTCGCGGATCCTCACCAGCACTGCCCCAGCATGGTCATCTCGCCGCGAGGAGAGGTCCTGGCCGAGGTGACCTCCGGCGACACCGCCGTCATCAGATCCACCATCGATCTTGACCAGTCCGGCAATTGGTACCTCGGCCAGCGGCGGCAAGACCTGCTGAGGCTGTCCTACGAAGGACAGGGCAGATCGATATAGACGGTGCGAAGGGCAGCTGCCCACAGGATCACAGCCGCCCGTACCGCGCGCCCCGCGCGCCCTTCCCGCAACGACCGTCCACCGGCTGACACCGGTCAAGAACCGCTGAGGGCGCCTGCCGGCACCAAGGCTTGACACTATTTCGAGGCGGCCAATTCGGCGTCCCTCTTCTGCAGAGCTTCGTCCGCCAGGCGGCCGATGTGTTCCGCCAGCACATGCACCGGCTGCTGCCCGTCGAGGATGTGGTAATCCGGGCTCGCTCCCCACTCCTGGCCCAGGAAGATGTCCCTGACTCTCGACATCCGATCGTGGTCCACTTCCTCCCAACGGGGCCTGTCGCCTCGGCTTCGGATTCTGTCGACCGCCAGTTCGGCGGGGATGTCCAAGTACACCGTCAGTTGGGGTTCCGGTAGATATCTGTTGAGCTGGATGATCCATTCCACATCAGGGATACCTCTGGCGACCATCCACGCGTATGAGCTGTACACATAGCGATCGGATATGACAACTCCGCCGTCCCGCATCCACGGCAGCATGGCCGTGCGCATATGACGCAGCCGGTCCATCGCGCTGAACAGTACGAGTTCCGGGACCACGTCAACCATGTCCGTTTCGGACAGTCGCTCCTGGAGAAAATCGTTGAGGGTCGGATCGTCGCGAAAATGCGCCGTGACGGGGCGGGTCCGGTGTACGGTCCGCTTGGCTGAAAGACGCTTCTCCAGAAGTTTCGACTGGGTGGTCTTGCCGGATCCGTCCAGTCCGCAGAGTGCGATCAGCGCACCGTTCGCCGGGACCTTCCAGCGCTCGTCATTCATGGGACGATACCTCCTCTTCCAGCTGATGTACGTCGGCGCCAAGAGCGCGCAGAGAACCCAACAAGTCGCCGTGGCCTCGTCGCAGGTGATATCCGCCATGAATGGTCGAGTATCCGTCCGCCACGAGCGCGGCAAGCATGTAAGCGACGACGCACCGGATATCCTCGCCGACCACTTCGGCGGCCTTGAGAGGCGTCGCCCCCGTTACCGTGATGGCGCGACCTCGCGCGCTCAGCCGCGCACCGAAGCTGCGCAGCCCCTCGACATGGCTCGCCCTGAGCTCATGCACGCCTTCATGAATATGGGTGATTCCGGCCATCTGCGTGGCAAGGACCGTGCCTTGCGGTTGCAGGTCCGTCGGGAAACCAGGATGAGGGGAAGTCGTAATACTGTGGTCACAGTCGTTTTCGCCAGGGCGCGACCCCATGGTGACCGTACAGCCGTCGGCACCTGATTCGATCCTGGCACCCGCCGAACGCAACAGTGACCAGAATTCCTCCGGCAGGTTCTCTTGCGAGAAGCCGAGGAGGGTCACCGAACCGCCGGTCAGCGCAGCTCCTATGGCAAGAGTTCCCGCTTCAAGACGGTCAGGAGGGAGCACCTGGCGCGTACCCGATACATCGGTCCTGCCGGCGACTTCGATGGCGCCGTCGAAGCGGTGCCGCGTAGCGATGCCACAGCCGTTCAGAAAGGAGATGACGTGCTCGACTTCCGGCTCAGGGCTCGGCTTTGTGATCAGCGAGGTCCCTTGCGCACGAGACGCCAGCAGCAGCGCCGTGATCGTCACGCCGAGGCTCGGCCCATTCCTGGTATCCGCCGAGAACTTGAACGGGGAAGGCCGGCCGCGACCGAGCCGTGCGGTCAGGACGGCACCGTCTTTCTCGACAGTGGCGCCGGCCGCCTCCATTGCCGCCACATGCCGGTCGATGGGACGCGGGCAGAAGGCGTCCCCGCCGGGGAGAGGAAATCGTACCCGTCCCTCCTTGGCAAGAATGGCAGCCGCCAGGGAGGGTGTTATACGCAGACGACGTCCAAGGTCCGTGGGGATAATCGGATACCGTGTCTGCGAGTTGAAGAAGAACTCGAAATTACGGCCGTTGAGCTGGGCCTGATGGCCAAGTTCGTGCGCTATGTGCGCGACCGTCTCGATGTCCAGGATCGATGGAACATTGGCCAGTGATACTCGACCATCAGCGATGAATGCTGCCGCCGCCAGCAGAACGGCACACCCCTTCGCCCCCTGAATTCCAATCCTTCCCTCAAGTCGGCTTCCACCCAGAATTTGCACCGGAGGATGCGGTAACATTTTCCCTCCCTCGCCATGGCGCAACCAGGCACGAACTTCATCCCGGCCTTGTCGCGCGATTCGACCGAATTTCCCGACAAGGGAAGATTCATCATGCGGAAAGAATGTGCGGCTTTTCGGGCGACTCTTCAGGCCAGGGTTATGTGCCGATCCCACAGGGTCAGTGCACCGTTGGCCGTCCACAGCCGGTCGTTGGAATAGTTCAGGCTCGCCGACCGCAAGTCCCGGAAAACCCGTTCCAGCGGGATCGGGGACTGCGCCGAATACCCCACCGAGAGCCCCGCAAGATCGATCATGCGGTCCGTCGCGCGGAACGACAGCTCCGACGCGGCCAGCTTCAGCGTGTTGAGGTGGATCTGCATCACCTGCGGGGACACCTTGCCGGCGCCCTCGCGCAACTCGGCCACTTCGCCCGTGACCCGCTGCAGATAGGCGTGCACCAGCTCCAAGTCGAAGCGGATCCGGGCCAGTCGTTCACGTACCAGATCGGACGACAGTGACGGCCCTCCCTTTCGCCGGGAGCCGCGCAGATGACCGACCAGCTCCGCGAAGGCCTGGCGAGCAGCGCCCAACCAGCAAGCGGACAGGCCCAGGTGGGCCAATGGAATGGCGGATTCCGAGGCGATGGCGCGGAACGCACCGGGGCCGCCGACAACGTGGTGCTCGGGAACCGTGCCGGAGATCCGGAGGGACACGTTGTCCATGGCTCGCATGCCAAGGGTGTCCCAGTCGCCGGAGCTCTCGATCGCCACCTGGCCCCGTGCGGCGTACACCAGCGACACTTCGTGCACCGAGGTGTCCTCGCCCGCGCGCATGGTGATGAGGAACCCGTCCGCGTACTCGCCGCCGGAGACGACCGGCGCCAGACGGTCGAGGTGTACACCGTTCACGTCCGGGGTGATCGGGGCATGGGCTGTGATGAAGCTCCAGTTGTTGGCCGCCTCCGTGGTTACCGACGCCAGGTACGTGTCGCCTCGGGCGACGGACGGGAGCAGTTCGTCCTTGAGTGCGTCGGCGCCGTAGCGGATCACGGCGTCGACCTGTTGGCAGTGCATGGCCCAGATGGATGCCGTGCTGAGACAGGCGCCCGCCAGCCGCTGAGCCACGGCGACGAAGTCCGGTAGCCCGGCGCCCCGGCCGCCGTACTCCGCGGGCACCAGAAGACCCAGCAACCCCGCCTTCCTGATCACGTCCATGCTGGCGGCGGGGAACACGGCCTGTTTGTCGGCGTGGCCGGCGTGCTCCCGCAGTACATCGAGCACTTCGGCGATCGGCAGGCCGTACTCGCTGTCGAGCGTCG
Organism: Streptomyces colwelliae; assembly: GCF_048158785.1. Classification (NCBI taxonomy): domain Bacteria; kingdom Bacillati; phylum Actinomycetota; class Actinomycetes; order Kitasatosporales; family Streptomycetaceae; genus Streptomyces; species Streptomyces colwelliae. The sequence continues at coordinate 45,882 of NZ_JBLTJC010000003.1, forward strand.
TCATGCCTGCTGCTCCGTTCGCAGTGTCTGCACGGCCTGCCAGAGACTGGCGGGGGTGGCGAAGGTGCTGGGCAGCAGCAGGCTGTCCGGGATCTCGACGGCGTACGTCGACTCCAACTGCAACAGCAGCTCGACGGTGGCCATCGAGTCCAGGCCCACGGCCGCGAGATCCTGCTGCGGCAGGAGCACGGTGTCCGCGGGGAGCGAGCGCAGCAGGGGGCGGAGTACAAGCTCAAAAGAGGAGTCCCAGGGGGGAGTCATATCCGTGATCCTTCCGATGCTGTCAGCGCGACGGGGGTCAGCCGCAACTGGCGGGTGTCGATGGTCCGGTGGCCGTCGAGGACCACCTCGGCGGCCACCGGATGGCTGAGAAAACCCAGCAGGCTCGCGGACAGGCCGTAGGCACCGGTATTGGGGATGCTCAGCACGTCCCCCGGTTCGACCGGGCCGATGACGGCGGCCCTGCTGAGCACGTCGAGGGGGGTGCACAGCGGTCCGACCAGGCTCACCGGCTCGTCCTGCGGTGTGCCGACGTGTTCGGGTTCGGCTCCCGGAGCGAGGATCCGCCCCAGCCCCGCCATTCCCCCCAGTACATGAGTCCCGGCGTCCAGCACGGCATACGTTCTGCCGCCGCTGCGTTTGACGTCCAGCACCGTGGTCAGCAGGGTGCCGCAGGCGGCGGTCAGGTACCGACCCGCCTCGAACGCGATGACCGGGCGGCCATCCCGCCAGCCGGGCAGCTGCCTGTCCAACTCGGCGGAGAGCGATCCGCGCAGTCCCAGGTAGTCGGGCAGCGGCCCCGGCTTGGCGAACGGCGCGGCGAAGCCGCCGCCCAGGTCGACCAGGGACGGCTCGAACCCTGTGCGTCTCATCAGTTCGGCCACTGTCGCGACGCTGCCTTCGAACTCCCGGTGCAGCGCCGACGGGTCGGCGATGTTGGTGGCGGGGAACAGGTGGAAGCCGGACGGCCGTGTCGCGTCATCCGCCTCGAACAGCTCCGGCAGGGTGCCCAGTTGGTCGGCGTCGATACCGAACTGCGACGGGGTGCCCGTCATCCGGAGCCCCACCCCACCTGCTTGGGCGGTGGTGGCGTTGACCCGCACCAGGTACTCCGCACAAGCTCCGTGCGCCCGTGCGGCCGCAGCCAGCCTGGTCCGCTCGGCGGCCGACTCGACGGAGTACCGGCGCACGCCGGCGCCGACGGCTTCGCGAAGGGCGGCATCCGTCTTGCCCGGACCGGTGAAGAGGATCTCCGCCGCAGGGGTACCGGCGGTCAGCGCGGCGGCGAGTTCGCCGGTCGAGCTCACTTCCGCGCGGATGCCCAGCGACGTCAGCTCCCGTACCAGGACGGGGTGCGGGTTGGCCTTCAGCGAGTAATAGAGGTGGGCCTGCTCGGGGATGCTGCGCAACAGGGCCTTGGCTGCCTCCCGCACCGCCTCCAGCCGGTAGACGTACAGCGGGGTGCCGAACCGGTCCGCCCGCTTCGTCATTTCGTCGTGGACGTCTTCAGGGATTCCCACAGACGCTTCTTATCCACCTTTCCATGAGCTGTCTGAGGCAGCCGGTCCAGGACCCAGCAACGGTCGGGAACCTTGCTTGCCTCCAGCCGCTCGAACAGGCACCGCAGCACGTCTTCCGCGCTGTGCTCCGTGGCGACCCACAGGTGCAACTCGCCGTCCGGGCCCGGAGGTCGCACGGCGGCCTGTGTCACTCCAGGGACGTCCAGGGCGGCGGCCTCGATCTCCGCCGTGCTGGTGCGCATCCCCCGTCGTTTGAAGATCTCGTCCCCGCGCCCGACGACAGTCAGCCTGTGGGCCTCGTCCAGAGATCCGAGGTCGCCGGTGAACAGAGCCCGTTCGCCGGTGACCGGATGCGAGCGGTAGCGCTCGGCGGTGGCCCCGGGGGCACGCCAATAGCCGTCCATCAGATGCGGACCACGCACCACGATCTGACCGCACTGACCTGCGGGGAGGATCGCACCGTCCTCGCCCACGATGTCCACCTGTGTGCCGGTCAGCGCAGTGCCGGCGCTGCGGGGCGATTCAAAGTCGCTGTCCGGCTCGGCGATGGTGATCCGCTTGCACTCCGTCATGCCGTACATGCGGATGACCGCAGCGCCGGGGAAGGCGGTTCGCAGCTGAGCCGCCGTTCCCGAGGTCAGTTCGGCGCCGGTGTTGGTCAGCAGTCGCAGTGGCGGCAGAGCCCGTCCGCGCCGGGCGAGCTTCAACAGCAGCGCCGCGAGCGCCGGCACGAGTGGCAGCACCGTGGCGCCGTACTCATGGGCGAACTTGAGTACCGCGGGCTCGGACTGGCGGCCGGTCACCGCGAGCGTGGCGTGGGCGTGCGTGCACAGGAAGGCCTGGTAGAGGCCGTAGTCGAAGGTGAACGGCAGTCGGCAGTAGACGACGTCGTCCGACCGATAGCCCAGCCGTTCCGCTATCGCTTGCACGGCGAACGCGACCTGTCGGTGGCGGCAGACGACGGCCTTGGGGTGCGAGGTGGAGCCGGAGGTGTACATGAACAGCGCCATGTCCTCGGCGTTGGCCTCGTCCACCGTCTCAGGGGTGGCAGGCAGCCGTTCGCACAGCCGTGCCACATCGACCTGCCGCGAGTCCCCCGCGAGGGGGTTTCCCGTCTCCGTGACGATCACCGCCGGATCACAGTCCTCGACGAGCGAGCGGAGCTGGTAGAGGCGAGCGTCCGGGCTCACCGGCACGAATACCGCTCCGGAGCGCAGCGCGCCGTACATGAGCCCGATCAGTTGACGGGAGTTGGGCAGGCAGCACAGCACCCGGTCGCCGCGGCCCACCCCACGCTCCCTCAGCCAAGCAGCCACCGAACGACTGAAGCGGTCCAGCTCGCGGTAGTCCCATGAACCGCTCTCGTCGCGTACGGCGAGCGCGTCGGGGCATTCCTGGGCAGCCCGGGCCAAGGCCTGGTGCACCAGCACGGTGTCCTCCCTTTCCTTCCTCAGGTCCGCGGTAGCTGGACGGTGTCCCGCAGCGCCTTGCCCCGGCCGATGTCGAACAGGCGGTGCCAGAACGGCTCCTGCCAGCGGCGGGCCTCGCCGTCCATGGCCCCGTACTCGTCCAGGTAGTCGAGGGGCACGTGACACAACGCGGCCAGTTCGGCGTCAGGGACGTAGTCCGGGTAGAGCTGGGCGGCGTAGTACATCGCGTAGTAGACGACGGCCTCGGCTCCGTACTGTCGGGCACGCTCCCGCACGGCGGGCCACAGTCCCTGCTCCGTGAGCTGCCGGCAGGCCAGCGCGATGTCGAGGAACTTGAGGATCTGCAGGTCGAAGCCCGCCGCGATGTAGTAGCGGCTGGTGGCCTCCTTGTGCAGATGGGAGCACAGGTCTATGAACTGGTCCGGAGGCGCCAGGGCCGACCCGGTCGTACCGCACACCGACACCTCGATACGGCGGTCCAGCAGTTCGGCCGTCGTCACCGCGGCGCCGGAACTCTGGAAAATGTCCAGGCACACGTCGACGTTGAACGACTCGATGAAGTCGCGGTGCGTGATCTTCACATAGGGCAGCTCGTTCTTCAGGTTCAGCCGCCAGTAGGCACGGGTCCTGCGGCTGAACTCCTTCACCTCCTGCCCGTCGGTGTCGACCCAGCCTTGTGCATAGCCCAGGGCGCCGAGCAGTTCTCCGGCGGCCATCGCGTCGGTACGGTCGATGAGCAGGTCGAGATCGCTCATCGGACGCAGGGCGGGGTTGCGGTACAGGTGCTCGGCGATCAGCGGGCCTTTGCGTACGGCGTAACGCAGACCGGAGGACTCGAAGCAGCGGATGACCTGCCCGAACTCCTCGAACAGTCCGGCGTTCCGCTCCCTGTTGGCCACATGGCCGCTCTCGAAGATCTGCGGGTGGGGGATGCGCCGCGTCCGCCCGTCGCCCTGGAACAGCCGGTACGTGATGATGTGGTGTCCCACCAGCGGAAACACCTTGTGTCTCAGCGCCCGCTCGATGAACAGGCCCCAGTCGAGGTCCTCTCCGACGGAATCGATCAACTGCTTGACCTCAGTGACCTCGTCGACCGTCAAGGACGGTCGGCTGAGTGCGAGAAGAAGCCGGAACTCGGCCCGCTCAGGCAGAGATGTCGTGGCCATCGGAATGTCACCACCGAATCGATGAGAAGCCGCTCGATCACGAACAGCGCGTCGCGGATGTCGTCCGGGCAGGGAGGGGCACGTAGGAGCACATGTGACACGCGCTCTCGTCAGGGTCCGGCCGAGGCCACTGGAGAGAGGGAGGCGGCGAGCGCTTCGCGGTCCGTCTTGCCGCGTTCGTTCACCGGAAGCTGGTCGAGCACGACGTATCGGCTGGGAACCATGTACGCGGGCAACTCATCGCGCAGTTCGCCCTCCAGGCGGGCCGAGTCCAGATCCGAGCCGGCGCAGAAGGCGACGAGGCCGCGGGCGGCCCCTTCGCCGAGAGAGACAACGACGGCATTCTCCACTCCGGGCAGCGCGCGCAGGTGCTGTTCGATCTCCGCCGGCTCGATGCGGTAGCCGCGGATCTTGATCTGGTGGTCGGTACGCCCCAGGTAGAGCAGCCCGGCACGGCCGCTCCGGCGGACCAGGTCACCCGTGCGGTACCACCGTCGGCCGTCGCGGTGCAGGAAGCGGCCCTCGTCGTCCATGGGATCGAGATAGCCGGAGAACATCTGCGGCCCGGTTACGCACAATTCTCCTTGCTCCGGGGCAGGCTCGTCGGACTCCGCCAGCAGGATCCCCTCAAGGCCGGCGAAGAGTTCCCCGATGGGCACGATGCCGTGGGCTCCCTCCTCCGTGCGTTCCGGGTCCCAGCGGTAGGCCGTGCAGGCGATCGTCAACTCGGTGGGGCCGTACAGGTTCTCCACCACGGAACCGGAGGCCGCGCGCTGCCAGACCGCCGCGTCGGCGGCAAGCAGCGGTTCCCCGCAGAACAGGCTCCAGCGCAGCGAGGGCATGCTGCCCGGGGCCAACGCGCCCGACCGCCGCGCCAGTGGGATCGCGCCGGGGACGGAGAACCAGACGGTCAGGCCCTCTCTCTCCACCACCCGTGCCACCCGGGCGAGCGCCGCGGAGTGCACGTATACCAACGTCCCGCCGGACGACCAGGCCGCGAACAGGTCGAAGAAGGCGAGGTCGAAGGTGAGGCTGAAGGTCTGGCTGAAGACGTCACGAGCTGTCAGTCCATAGCGCTCGCACACACACGCCAGGAAGTGGCAGGTACTCGCATGGGTCACCGGGACCGCCTTGGGCCGGCCGGTGGACCCCGAGGTGAACATGACGTAGGCGGTCCTGTTCGGGCCCTCTGGACCGGTCGGCACGACGTGCCCGCTGATGAGCGAGGTCGGATCGGACTCGGGCGCGTACAACGACGGCAGGGAGCACAGCGCCGCCACGTCCTTGGCCTTCGCAGCCCCTGCCTCGTCCACGATCAACGCGTCCAACGGCTGGTCGCACAACAGACGGACAAGCCGCCCGGACGGCGTGTCCGGCGTGAACGGGACAACCGCGGCGCCCGCGCACAGTGCCGCCAGTACGGCGGTGTACCCGGTGAGCGTCCGGTCGCAGAGCACACCGATGAACTGGGGCGTGCCGGCGGGATGAGCGGTACGCAGGACCGCCGCCCACCTCTCGGCGGTCCCGATCAGCTCGCCGTAGGAGACGCTGAGCGAACCGATCCGCAGAGCTTCCTTGTTCGGGGCACGACGGGCACTGCGGCGCACCAACTCCTCCAGCCGCAACGCCGGATCACCGTCATCGGGCTCGACCGGGCTCATTCTCGCGAAGAGAGGGGGAGGTGTCGTCATCCCGCATCCTTTCTGAGGAAACCGTGAGGCGGCCGCCCGTGCGGGGCGGGTGTACCCGTTCGATCGCCGCACCGGCGCCGGGATAGGGCCGCCCGAGGGCACGGGCCCCGGGTGGGGAATGGCTTGGCCGACGCGGTCGGCGGGAGTGCCGATGCGGTCGGCGGGAATGGGTCGCACGCGGTTCTTCGCCATGCGTGGCACACCGTCGCGTACCACTGGTGCGCCGAACCCGAACCCGAACACGACGCGGTCGGCTCGGGCAGGGGCTCCGGGGCGGCCGCCGGACGCAGCCGTTCTACCGCGGCAAGGTCCGCCGGGACACGGTGGATCAGGGCGAGGCGATGCGACACGGCCGCGCAGAAGGCGCCGAGTCCGGCCTCGTCGAGACGGAAGTGGCAGGCCCTGGTCCGGATGGTGTCCGTGCGCCGCGCGCCATGCGACGTCGAGCGCCCTCACGATGATGAAAGCGTCACCCGCCGCGTTCGCTGTCGCGCGGGCCGGACCGTGCACGCGCCGCAGGTCGTAGGCGTCGTCGGGAGTCGGCACCCGCAGATCGATCCAGTCGATGTCCCGCAGCGACTCATCGGGACACCACGTCCGCAGCGCCACCCCGGTCGTGAGCGTGATCGACACACCGGTGGCAACAGCGAGGTCGGTCACGACGTCGGGCTGGTCGGCCACGCCCGCGATCCTGGTTCGCCGCGCGGCCGGCGGTTGCGCGGCGGCAGGGACGAGCACGATCCGCGGCGCCGCGACTGCGCGGCCGAGGTCGGTGGCCGGGGCGGGTGCGCCGATACCGCGAAGGTCCGCGGCAAGGTGGTCGTCGAATGATTTCCTGAAGGCCATCAAGACGACTCCTTCTGCCGCTCGCGGGTCTGATGGGAGCTTTTCTGCATTCTTCCGCCAGGTCGGCCGGAAGGCACAATTTTCATCTCACGGAAAAACTCCCGGGGCCGGGTCGCATCATCCTGGGCGACGCCTCTTGGGCTGTCAATGCCGCCCTCTGCGGTTTCATATTTCCCGGAGGTAAAAAGATCGGGAAGTCGAACGTCACACGACCAGAGCTGTTGACTCCCCCGACGCGGAGCTCCCAGGATACGGCTGGCCAAGGGCGGCTTTCTTTCCGCCCTACGGAAAGATTTCACCCGGCGCAGGATCGAAGGAGCTCCACCGACCCCGATCACAGGGAGACCTCATGGCAAAGAGCGAACACGTCACTGCGCCACAGCCGAGTACACACCCGCAAGTCACCTCGCTCACGGATATCGACCGCTACGCGAGGAAAGCGATAGTGGCCTCGGCGTCGGGCTACGCAATGGACGGCTTCGACCTACTCATCCTGAGCTTCTCGATGGCCGCGATCTCCTCGGATTTCGGAATCTCCAAGGCTGCCGCCGCCTCCCTTACCACCGCCACCCTGTGGGGGGCGGTACTGGGCGGAATCGTCTTCGGGGTTCTCGCCGACAAACTGGGCCGAGTGCGGATGCTCACCTGGTCGATTCTGCTGTTCGCCATATGCACCGGTCTTTGCGCGGTGGCTCAGGACTTCACGCTTCTCACAGTGCTCCGCTTCATGGCGGGAGTGGGTCTCGGCGGTGAGTTCGGAATAGGAATGGCCCTGGCTGCGGAGGCCTGGCCGAGCCGGCTTCGGGCTCGGGCCACGGCGCTCGTGGGTCTGGGCTGGCAGTTCGGGGTGCTCGTGGCGGCCCTCTGCTCGCCGTTCATCATCGACCACTGGGGCTGGCGTGGCCTTTTCGCACTGGGTGTACTGCCGGCCCTGGGCGCCTTCTTCATCCGCCGGGGCATCGGCGAGCCCCCCAGCTTCGAGCAGCGCAAGGAGCGTCCCATCGCCGGCTGGCGGGAACAGCTGCGCCGCCTCGGCCGGGACCGCACCACGCTCAAGGCCACGTTGGGCATTCTGGTGCTCTGTTCGGTGCAGAACTTCGGCTACTACGGCATCATGACGTGGCTGCCCACCTATCTCGCCACCGACTTCGGCTACAGCTTGACCAGGTCCGGGCTGTGGACCTCCGTCACCGTCCTCGGCATGGCTTGCGGCATCTTCTGTTTCGGCCAGGTCGCCGACCGCCTCGGGCGACGGCCGGCGTTCTGGGCCTACCAACTCGGCGCCGCCGTGAGCGTGCTCGTGTACAGCCAACTGACCAGTTCGACGGGACTCCTCATCGGCGGTGCGGTGATGGGCTTCTTCGTCAACGGCATGCTCGGTGGCCTCGGTGCCCTTATGGCGGAGGTCTATCCCACCGACATCCGCGCGACGGCGGAGAACGTGCTGTTCAACATCGGCCGCGCGGTCGGCGGTCTGGCGCCCATGACGATCGCCTTCATCTCCACGGAACACGGCTTCTCGCCGGCCATCGCGTTGCTCGCCGCGCTCTACGTCCTGGACGCCGCGGTCATGCCGCTCATCCCGGAGCGCAGAGGATCCCAGCTGGCCTGAGCTCCGAAGAGTGCGTGCGCACGAATCGGCACAGGAGAGCAGCCCTGTCGACTCGACGAGGTTCCGCGATCTTGTGGTCACCTTCGGTCCGTACGCGGATGATGTTCGCGACACATTCGAGGCAATCTCGACGCCGGCTCCAGAAATTGTCCCTACGGACTTCGCTGACATGTCCCGCGGAAACGTCCGGCTAGCGCTTCCCGCTCAGGCACACTCCCACTCCCGATCTCGACCCGCCGCGACCTACTGGCGGTCGTTCCAAAACCTCGTAAGGACCGGAGGGGGACCTCATGCCGATCCACGGTGTGCTTTTCGACGTGGACGACACCCTGTTCGACTACTCGACCGCGGAGGAGGTCGGCCTGCTCGCCCATCTACGGGCGGAAGGGCTACTCGACCGGTTCCCGGACCACGCCGCGGCGGTCGCGCTCTGGCGGAAGATCATGGAAACGCAGTACGGCCGCTTCCTCGACGGCGATCTCACCTTCACCGGACAACAGCGTGAACGCGCCCGGCAGTTCCTCTCGGACTCCGGGCAGGCCACACACGCCGGTCTGTCGGATGACGAAGCCTCTGTCTGGTTCTCGCGATACGAGGCCCACCGCGACGCCGCCGGGACGGCGTTCCCCGACGCCGAGCCCGTTCTCAGGAAACTTGCACCCGGCTACCGCCTCGGCATCGTCTCCAACTCCTCCGCCGACCACCAGCGTCACAAACTCGACGCTGTCGGCCTGCTGCCCTACTTCGGCGACAGGCTGGTGTGCTCCGAGCAACTCGGCGCGGCCAAGCCCGCGCCGAGCATCTTCCTCGCGGGCTGCGCGAAGATCGGGCTTCAGCCGCACGAAGTGGCCTACGTCGGAGACAAGTACATCGTCGACGCCGTGGGAGCACACGAAGCAGGGCTGCGCGCGTACTGGCTCGACCGGGCGAACACAGGCTCCGGCAGGACCGTCGGCGATGGCATTCACGTCATCCACTCACTTGACGAACTCCCCTCCGCACTCACCGTCTGAGGCCTGCCCACGCCATGCCGACGTCCTGACGATCTCGCTCCTCCTCGACAACAGCCGACCAGTACACCTGCGCCCTCCGCCGGCGACGACACCGTCACCGACCTCCTCGGTCCCCGCGGCTGTCCCCTCACTCTGGAGTGACAACACCGGCTGGGACTAGGAAACGCAAGGCCTACGTTTCGAGCGCCGTGTGCGCTCCGGCGTGGCCGGCCGTCTCGAACGCCTCCCACATCGCCGCGTACTTGCCGGCCTCGGCGAGCAATTCCTCGTGCCGCCCGGCCTCGATGATCCGGCCGGCATCGAGCACGATGATGCGGTCCGCGGCCCGGGCCGTCTGCAGGCGGTGCGCGATCACGATCGTGGTCCGGCCGCGCGAGACGCGCTGCATCGCCGCCGCGACCCGGGCCTCGGTGGCGAGATCGAGGTTGGAGGTGGCCTCATCCAGCAAGAGCAGGACGGGGTCGACCAACTCGGCCCTGGCCAGCGCGATGAGCTGACGCTGCCCGGCCGACAGCGACCGGCCGCGTTCGGCCAGCTCGTGCCGATAGCCGCCGGACAGCCCGGCGACGAAGTCGTGGGCACCGACCGCCCGCGCCGCCGCCTCGACCTCGGCGTCACTCGCGCTGGGCCGGCCGTAGGCGATGTTGTCGCGGACCGATCCGGTGAACAGGAACGCTTCTTGCGGTACGTAGCCGAGTCGGCGGCGGTACGACAGCAGGTCGAGCGCGCGGAGATCGTGACCGTCGACGCGGACGGCACCCCCGTCCGGATCGTAGAAGCGTGCCACCAGCTTCATCAGTGTCGACTTGCCCGCGCCTGTTTCACCGACGAGCGCGACCGTCTCACCCGACGCGATACGCAGGTTGACGCCGCGCAGCGCCTCAGGTGGCGGGGCCGCCAGGGCGTCGGCGTGTTGCAGGCTGTGGACGTCTTTCGGACCGCTGCGCTCCGGGGCGGATCCGTTCCTGGTTGCCTTGGTCGGGTAGGAAAAGTGCACGTCGTCGATGACCACCTCACCGGTCAGCTCACCAACGCCCTCGGGATCCTCCGGGTTCGGCGTGCGGGTGTCGATCTTCATGAGGTCAGCGATGCGGTTCACCGATATTCGGGTCTGCTGCCACGAGTCGAAGACCTGCGAGAGCTGTTCGATGGGTGCGAAGAACAGGTCGGTGTAGAGGATGAACGCGATCAGTGCGCCCGAGGTCAGGTGCCCGGACATGACCATCCCGGCTCCCACTCCCAGCACGGCGACACCCGCGGTGTCCGAGAGGAATTGCACGAAGAGGAAATAGGCAAGCATCAGCCGTTGGGCTGAAATACGGGCAGCAATGTAGTCCTGGCCGAGTCGGCGGTACTGGGCTCTGGTGACCTCCTCGTGGACGAAAGCCTGTGATTCACGGACCCCGGACAGGCTCTCCTGGAAGTCGGCGTTGACGACGGCGATCCGTTCCCTGGCCCGGTCGTAGAAAACGCTGCCCTTGCGTCGGTACAGCACAGCCGCGATGGCGAGCGGGACGACGACGGGGAGCATGACTGCTTCCAGTTCGGGGTTGAGTACGAGCAGCGCTATCCCCACGCCGACGAAAGTGACGAGCGAGACAATCGCCGAAAGCACGCCGTTCTCGATCAGCGACTCGAACTGGGTGACGTCGGTGGTCATCCGGGTCGTGATACGTCCGGCCATCTCGCCCTCGTAGTAATCGAGGGACAACCGCTGCAACTGGGCCCAGATCCGGATCCGCAGGGACAGCATGATGTGCTGGGCGGCCTTGCCGGTCACGAACGTGCCGCCGATCTCGGCGGTCATGCCGACCAGGGCCACCACCAGGTACACGCCGGATGCGGTGAACAAGGCCGTCTCGGATCCGGCCGTCACGCCACTGTTGATGCCGTTCTTGACCAAGTAGGGGCCGACCAGCGAGGCCAGCGCGTCGAGGACGACCAGGAGCAGGCCGAGCAGGAGCAGGCGGCGGAATCTCGACAGGAGCCGGCCGAGGCTGAACGAGGGGTCCCTGCGTGACTCGGTTTCGAGGTCGACGGCCGGCATGTCGCGCACCGGCTTGAGTGCCGCCACGCGGGCCAGCAGTTCGGGAGGAGCCTCCACTTTGCCGCGCCGGCCACGGCCGCCATCGACCCGGCCGGACTGACGCGTCTCGTTCCGTACGGTGACGGTCGTGCCGGTGGCGGAAAGGGACGCCAGCGCCTCGATATCGCCGCCGGCCGCGTCCTCGTCGAGGCCCCCGGTGAGCAGTGTCCGATAGAGCGCGTTGCGCTCCATCAGTTCGTCGTGAGTACCGGTATCCACGGCTCGGCCGCGGTCCATGACCACGATCCGGTCCGCGAGATGCAGGGTCGAGCGGCGGTGTGCGACCAGGACGGTGGTCCGCCCGGCCATCACCTCGCGCAAGGCGTCGTGGATGGCCTCCTCGGTGGAGGCGTCCACCGCGCTGGTCGCGTCGTCGAGGATCAGGACCCGGGGGTCGTAGAGCAGCGCCCTGGCGAGGGCCACCCGCTGGCGCTGCCCGCCCGACAGGCTCTGTCCCCGCTCGCCCACCACGGTGTGGTAGCGACGGGGCAGGTCCATGATGAAGTCGTGGGCGCCGGCGGCGCGTGCCGCCCGCTCAATGTCCGCGTCACTGGCGTCCGGGCAGCCGTAGGCGATGTTGTCCCGAACCGACTCGGAGAACAGGAAGCTCTCCTCGAATGCCACGCCGACCTGGCTGCGCAGGGAGTGCAGCGTCACGTCCCGTACGTCGTGGCCGTCAACGAGCACGGCACCCTGCTGCGGGTCGTGGATGCGCGACACCAGCGCCACCGCCGTCGACTTGCCGCTTCCGCTCGGGCCGACGATGGCGACCCGCGACCCTGCCGGGATGTGCAGATCGAGGCCGCGCAGCACCTCGGTGCCTCGCGGGTAGGAGAAGTGAACACCGGAGAAGGTGATCTCTCCGGTGAGGGTGGGCAGTTCGGTCGCATGAGGTGCGTCGGCGATGGCGGGACGCATGTCGATGAGCTGGAAGATGCGCTCGGCGCCGGCCCTGGCCTGCTGCGCGATGATGGGGAGGCGGGCCAACCGTCCTGCGGGCGGAATGAGTTGGGCGATGTAGGTGGAGAAGGCCAGGAACGTGCCCAGTGTGATCTCGTGGCGCAGCACCATCCAGCCGCCGAGGGCCAGAACAGCGACCTGCCCGAAGACCGGAATGGCCTGCAGAACCGGCTGGTAGCGGGCCTGAAGGCGCACCAGGCGCATCTGCGAACCGTAGGCGGCCCGCGACGACTCGGCCAGTCGCTCGACTTCCTGCTGCTCCTGGCCGAAAGCCTTCACAACCCGCACGCCGTTCAGGTCCTCGTCGACGATCTGGACGACGTCGCCCAGACGCTGCTGGGCGTCCCACGTGGCAGGGAACACCTTCCAGCGCATCCGGTAGGAGACACCGAGCACCATGGGCACGATGACGATGCTGACGATGGCCAGCAGGGGGCACAGGAAGAGCATCACCCCGACCGCCAGCACCACCCGCAGGGCGTCGCTGCCCAGGAACGGGAAGTAGTTGAGCAGTCCTTGGATCAGGGTGGTGTCGGAATTGGCTCTCCCGACGAGTTGGCCCGTCGGCATGCGGTCCAGGTTCTCCGCGTCCATGGACTGAAGATGTCTGTGCATGGCGTTGCGCAGGTCGAACTCGACTTCAAGGGCAAGGCGAGCACCGGACAAACGACGGAGGAATTCAAAGCCGACCGTAGCGGCACCGAGTATCAGGGCCAAGGTCAGCCACGGCCGCAACGCCACCCTGTGGGCGAGGACGACGTCATCGACGATATGCCGCACGACCATGGGCGTGGCAATCATGCAGACGCTACCGAATACCGCGCCAAGCAGTGAAAGCATCATTTCCTTGCGATGCCGGAGCATATGCGTCCACAGGCGTCGAACCCATCCCGGACCGGCCGACGGTTCCGCGATCATCGATTCCCGCTCCGCCCGGCGACACCGTGGTCGGCGAGACGGCCGCCCATGTCCGCCTCCGGCCTGACTCCCTGAGGTGTAATCTTCAGACAGGCTCGCGCGAATCGCATGGGGTGGTCGAGTGCCTCTACATCCCCCGTGGCCACCCCGACCACCAGAGCCTCGATTGCCAGCAAAATGTGCGGAACGGGAAACTCCGGGAAGTACGCGTCGTGAACAGCGATCGTGAGTACATGGTTGCTGTCGCCCCGGAGGGCGAACGACAGGAAACGAGTACCACCTTGATACACATTTTCGCGTGGCTCGATTTTCGTCTGCTTCGCGAGATCGCGAATCTTTTCCACTGCTCCGCAGTAGCCATCCCCCTGCATGGAACTTCTCATGTCATTGAGGGAAAAATCGAAATCCCTTTTACACTCGCTTCCTTCGTCGAGGTCGGTGAGCATCAACTGGAGCGCCTGCTCGTCGTAGTGACTGAATCTGTACCCCTTGGTGCTCGCCTTCCAGGCGTCGCCGACTATTTCCTCGAAAGGAATATCGAGCGATTCCAGCACCCCGGGGGCAAATTGCACAAGCTCCCCCACAAACGCACGTTCTTCCTGGTTCGAACGATTGGAGGCCGGCAGCAGGAAAGAGGATTTGCTCCTGCCGATGAGTGCGCCAGTAATAACCGACATAGCGGCCAGGTAGACAGTGGATGTACTCATGGAACACTTCTTGGAGATGACTGAAACAGCAGCCCTCAGCGCGCAAGAATCCATCACCGCCGACCGGGCGCCGTCTTGCGGAAGCTTTTCCAGGACCGATTTCCAGTATTCAAGGGATCGAGCGCTCTTCTCCTGCCACTTCGTTGACTGCTCCAGCCGCGCTCGGTCCACCGGCTGCATCGGGGACGCCGGTGACCGATCACTCCCGCCGGAAAAGTGGTTGTCGAGCGCCACTCCCAGCGCCTCTCGGCCATGACCGTCAACTGCAAGATGGGAAACCAGACAAACAAGGTGCGTTGGAACGTCGGCGCAAGTTGCTATGGCGAACAAGGCCCCGAAATCTGATGTGACGTCGAAGCGATCCTCTTTAAGGCGGTGTATCGCACTTTGAATATCGGCTTCCGCAGTGGACTCACCGATCGGAATTTTGAAGATCTCTACCGATCCAGCTTTTTCGACCTTCTGGTAAGGGGATCCGTCGGCACCCAATGGAAATACCGTCCGCAGGGACTCGAACTCTTCCAACGCCCATTTGACGGCATTGCTGACTTCACCGAGTTCTTTCCCCGATGGAACAGGCTGGACATGGACGAATGGGCGGTACTTGAGGCGAGAGCCTCGCCAAGTCCTCCGCTGCGCCCACGTAAGAGGGGCAGTCGCGTCGCGTTCACCTTCGAAGTGAATGGTTATTTTATCCATGCTCGCCTCGTTTCCCTTTCCTGCCTCACCGTTACAACAAATTTCGAAACAGGGGCGCACCTCCACCGAACGTCAATTCTCTCGACGAAAGAGAGAGCGCGGGAGAGGGCCCATACCTTTTACAGAATCGACGCTCGGGATATCCAATCCGAACAGAAAACGGTTGTCAACACCACCTCCACCTCAAGAGTTTCTCAATTATCGGCAAAATAACAGCCGCGCGCGGTTTGCCGCACCCCAAGTGAAGCCCCGCGCCACAAATCGGTACCTGACCCCCTTTTCGGCCGTTCGATCCGGCTCCCCTTCCTCGGGACCAGCGTGCAGCAGGCACCCACTTGACGAGCCATGATGTCGCGAGGCGCTTGTGAATTTTTACTAAGGGTTAGAAGAAAGGGCTTGCTCAACTCGTGAGAGCCCTCTTAACCTCGGCAGACGAAGACCGGAACCAGCCCATCCGGAGGGACCGCCACGCGCCGGCCGGGAAGATTGACGGAGAAGATTGACGGACCGGTTTATTGAGCGGGATGCACTTCTTAGAGCGAGAGCGCTTTCTAGCTGGAAGAGACGGATTGCGAACCCATCCGAGATGCAGGGAGGTCACTTCTACCGGTGCTGCGAGAAGAAACAGAAAATCTCAGCGATGCTTAGGGAGAATCCATGCAACCTGTGGTCCGTTCCTTGCGTGTTCTCCGGGCCGTGGCCGACGTACACGAAGGTGCGACGCTGCAAGTCCTCAGTCGGCAACTGAACATACCGATCGCCAGCATGCATCGTCTCCTCGCCGTTCTTGAGGCAGAGCAGTACATCGTCCGGTCCGAGGTGGGCAAGCGCTACTTTCCGGGCCCGGCGTTGCGTGAGATCGTCGCCGCCCAGAGCCCGCCCCGTCACCTCGCCCCCACCGTGGCCCATCCCGCGCTGACCACGCTGGTGGACAGGACCGGAGAGACGGCTTTCCTCACTGAGTTCAGGGACGGGCGAGTGGTGTGCGTGAGCCTGGCCGAAGGCAGATATCCACTGCGGCTGTTCGTGCAGCTCGGCCAGGAGATGCCCTTGCACGCGGCGGCTTCGGCCCGGGTCCTGCTGTCCGACCTGTCGGACAGCAGGGTCAGAACAATGCTGGTCACGGCCCCGCTGGTGCCGTACACCACGGAGACGCCCCAGTCCGTGGGCGAGGTCATGCGCCACCTGTCGGTCGTGCGGGCCCGCGGCTATGACGTCTGCGACGAAGAGCTGGACCGCGGGGTGTGGGTCGTGGCCGCACCGGTGCGCGGCCGGCTGGGTGCCATGGTCGCGGCTCTGTCGCTGGCCCTGCCCATCGAACGGGCCAGCGACGCCACGCAGCGACGGGAGTTGACCGTCCTCGTCCGCGAGGCGGCACACCGGATGACCGACTCTCCGGGACCGGCACCCACCGCCGGTCGAAGCATGGCCCTTCAGTGAACCCGGCCGTGCCTGCCGGTCCATGGCACAGACCGTCCACCTCGGCTCCCGGCGGCTCGTCAGCCGGAACCGGCGAGCCGTTTCGGTGGAGTGGGAAGCCTCCTCGCGGCAGCGGTCCAGCAGGATGAACGCCCGCTGCGGCAGGACCGGTTCCACGGACCTCGGGTCGGCAGGCCCCGATCCGCTATGACGGGACATGGTCGGCCTCCAGCGCAGGGGACCGCAGCTTCGAGAGGATCATGACCGGATGGCGCGCCAGCCGCACCGTCTCGTGCATGCTGTAGAGGGCGGAGAAACGGACCTCGTCGATGGCGTTGCGGTCGGCGATGGCCTCGCAAAGCCGCATGTCCGTACCGGTGTTGACCAGGTCGTCGACGAACACCGCCGGTCCCGGGACAGGCCAGCGGACCCGCGGGTCGGCGCTGTCCGGGTCGATCAGCGCGAACCGGGCGCCGTGCCGCGCCGCCGCCACCGCCGCCAGGCAGCAGCCGCCCCACATGATGCCCGCGAAGACCTCCGCCCGCTCGTCGGCGCCGAGCAGGTGATCGCCGAAGGTGACGCCGATGTCGTAGCGATGTGCGGCCGCGAGTGTCTCGAAGTAGAACGGCGCCCGCTCCCCCGACGAGCGGACGAACTGTTCCCCCGTCAGCAGCGCCGCCGCTTCCGTCGGGTCGGCACCGGCCACCGGGTGGCTGAGGGGCGCGGGCGGACGCCATGCCTCCAGGCTCGGGTTCCGCGTCGCCTCCGTGTGATGGACGGCAGACGCGTGGATCCCGGCGGCACGGGCGGCCTCGGCGTCGTCCGGTGTCGAGCAGAACAACAGGGTGGGACGCCGGGGGTCGTGCTGCCCCTCAAGACGGCGGCGGGTGCCGTGGCTCTTGCGCTCGTAGCGCAGGAAGGCGAAGTCCCGGCCCAGGCAGGCGGCCACCCATGAGCCGAGCAGCACACCGCCGGGACCGATGCCGACGAGGTTGTGGTTCGGGTGTGCCCGTGCCGTCGCTGTCGCGGGTGCCGGATCATCGACGAGTTCGTAGATCCCGCCCAGGTCCCGCACCAGAGTCGGCCGCGCCTGCGGAGGGGCGAAGCGCCGAAGCTCCGCCTCGGTCGACTTCAGCAGCTCGTTCCAAGCCTGTTCGAACTGCTCGACGCCCTGGGCCTCAAGCAGTTGGACCACGACGTCGTAGGAGATGCCCTGCCGTGCGACGGCGTCGAGGACGGCGCGGGCCTGCTCGTAGGTGCCGGCGATGGTGTTGCCGGTGATCGTGCCATGGTCCTCGGTGGCCCTCAGCGTGGCCTCGGGCATGGTGTTGACCGTG
Source organism: Streptomyces colwelliae (assembly GCF_048158785.1). NCBI lineage: Bacteria > Bacillati > Actinomycetota > Actinomycetes > Kitasatosporales > Streptomycetaceae > Streptomyces > Streptomyces colwelliae. The sequence goes on from NZ_JBLTJC010000003.1 coordinate 63,286, forward strand.
CCCGGGGCGACCAGCTCCTCGACGTAGAGGGTGTCCCTGTAGGCCGGGTCCTTCACTCCGGTTGAGGCCCACAGCAGGCGTTGTCCATTGGCGCCCGCCTCGGCCAGCGCGGTCCAGCGTTCGGAGGCGAAGACCTCCTCGTGGAGCTGGAAGGCCAGGTGAGCGTTGGCGAGGGCGGCCTTGCCGCGGAGCTCCTCGGCCTCAGGGGTGCCCAGCGCGTCCAGGTGCTTGTCGATCTCGGTGTCGACACGGGAGACGAAGAACGACGCTGTCGAGTGGATCGTGGACAGGTCCAGACCGGCGTCCCTGGCCTTCTCCAGGCCGGTGAAGTAGGCCTCCACGACCTCGTGGTAGCGCCCCAGTGAGAAGATCAGCGTGACGTTGACGCCGATGCCCTTGCCGATGACCTCGGTGATGGCGGGCAGTCCGGCCTTGGTGGCCGGGATCTTAACGAGCGCGTTGGGGCGGTTCACCAGCCAGGCCAGTTCCTTGGCTTCGGCGAGAGTGGCGGCGGTGTCGTGTGCCAGACGCGGGTCGACCTCGATGGAGACCTGGCCCTCCCGGCCGCCGGTGGCGTCGAAGACCGGGCGCATGACGTCCGCGGCGGCACGGACGTCCGCGGTGGTGATCATGCGGACGGCCTCGTCGGCGGTGACCCCGCGGGACGCGAGGTCGGCCAGCTGCTCCTCGTAGCCGTCACCGCCGCTGATCGCCCGTTGGAAGATGGCCGGGTTGGTGGTGACGCCCACCACGTGCTGCCGGTCGATCAGCTCGGCGAGGCTGCCGGAGGTGATCCGCTTGCGCGACAGGTCGTCCAGCCAGATCGCGACGCCCTCCTCGGAGAGGCGTTTCAGTGTGTCCGTCATGGCAAATCTCCTACTTGCTCGTATGTGGGCATCCGTATTCGCCATGGCCGCGGTGTCGCCGAAGTGCGGCGCGCGTCACTTCCGGTGGGTTGCCGTGTAGGCGTCGAGGCCGGAAGCCCACCGCTCAAGGACCGCGGGGGCGGGCTCGTACAGGTGGCGTGTGTCCCAGGCGACGAGCCGGGACTGCATCGCGTCCGTCGCGGCGTATTGCGCGGGGTCACCGGATGTGCCGCCGGGGCGGCCCGGTACGCCCTCCACGCGGGCGCCCTGGAAGAGCGCCTTGTGGTGCAGTAGCGGAGCCGGCACCGACACGGGAAGGCCGAGCAGGCGCAGGTCGGCCACGAGGCTGTCGCGGTCGGCATCGGTCGCCGCCTCGCCCTGCCACGTGCACTGGTAGCCGTACCAGGTGCCCGCGGTGAACTCCGCGCCGCGACGCGGCGGCAGCAGACCGGGCAGCCGGTCCGCGAGCAGCGCCGCGAGCCGGTCGAGGTTGTCGTTCTTGATCCGTATCGTCTCGTCCAGGCGGTCGAGGTGGTCGGCGGCGAGGACGGCGCTGACCGGGTGCGCCCGGAGGTTGGCGCCGAAGCCCGAACTCACGTACCGGGCCAGCTCCGTGTCGACGACCTGACGCACACCGCGCGCCTCGGGCTGCCCCAGCAGCAGGGCACGTTCGAAGACGTGCCGGTGCTTCGTCAGCAGGATGCCCGAGGTGCCTCCTGACACCGTTTTCCGATTGCCCAGGCTGAACGCGGCGGCATCGCCGAAGGTGCCGACCGGCTGCCCAGAGAGGCCGGCGCCGTGTGCGTGCGAACAGTCCTCTAGGACGGCCAGGCCGTGCCGGCGAGCCAGCGCCGTCACCGCGGCCATCTCCACGGGGCGCCCCCAGTTGTGGGTGACGGCGATCGCGGTGGTGTTCGGGGTGATGCGCGCGACCGCATCGTCGAGGTCGATGTTGCCCGTTGCGGGGTCCGCGTTGCAGAGCACCGGCCGCAGGCCCAGCAGCAGCAGTGGGGTCACCGTGGCGCGGTAGGTGTTGGTGGGGACGAGGACCTCGCTGCCGGCCGGGAGACCGAGGCCGAAGTACGCGGACAGCAGTGCGGAGGTGCCCGAGTTGGTCATCAGGGCGTGTTCGACATCGCCGTGCCTGTGCCGGAAGCGCTCCTCGAACTGCTCGATCGGCCGGCTGGTGCCGGAGACGAAGACCTTGCCGCTCGCCACCAGTGCGTCGACGCCTCGGCGGGCGGAGTCGGAGTAGAACGGCCAGGCGCGAGGTGATGCGGTCGCGCCGCTCACAGCACTGTCCCGCGCAGCAGATCGAGGTTCCTGTCGTGGTCGGGGCACCACTGGAAGTGATAGCAGTCCGCCTGCTCGACGGCGGCGGACACGACCTCCCGCATCCGGTCGAAATACGCGTCGGCTCCCAGGGCCACCGGCCATTCCCACTTCAGGAACGCCTCGGCCAGCATCGCCAGTCGCGTCATCGCCTCGTCGCGTGCGAGGAGGCGGATGCGCGGGCGGTCGAGGCTGAGGTTGGGTTCCGGGAACACGATCGAGGACAAGGGCGCGGGACCGTCCTTGACGCCGCATCCCAGGCGCACGATGGCGGACCGCGTCAGTTCCTGCTTGTCATCGATCTCCAGGTTGTAGAGCTGGTGATCGGTGAGCCCTCCATCGATCCGGCTGCGATCCAGTCCGCTCTCCGGACGCCGCGTGGCGAACCAGTTGACGGCGCCGAGTCCGACCGTGAGCGGCTGGGGCAGGCCCAGGACGGCGACCTGGTCGGCAAGGGAGAGCAAGGTGATGTCGTTGGACATGTACGACGCCCCGCCGAGCGTCGACAGCAGTGCCATGGAGGTCTTGCCCATCTTCTTCGCTCCCGCGAAAAGGACGGCGCCCCTGCCGCCCTCGACCGCGGAGGCATGGAACTGCTGCGCCCCGCGTGTGGTCACCAGCCTGCGCAGCACCGTGGCGGTCAGATAGGCCCGGATCTCCTCTTTGTAGGCCCGCTGGTCGTCTATGGCGGGGCCGAAGACGCGCACCGAGCCGTCCTCGGCGAGGACGACGGTGTCTCCCAGTGACCCGGCGATCAGCTTGTCCGTCGGCCGCTTCTCCCCCGGGTCCTCGAAGTCCACGGCGAAGGTGAGCGGATCGGCGTCGGAGCTGACCGGCTCCCGGGTGGCGGCAGGCACGAAGAACGGCTCGTAGTCGAGTGTCAGCCTGGCGAAGTGATCGGCCACGGCGGAGCCGAACCTGACCGCCACGCCATGGACGGACAGGTCCTGTTCCAACTGGACGGCCAACGACATGGCATCACCTTTCGAGGAGTTCGAGCATCTCGCCGACGAACTCGACGGACGACTTGTATCGGGTCAGACGCCACTTCTTCACCAGCCGGTCGTTGGCCGCGCCGGCCCGCTCGACGTTCCAGCGGTGGGTGAACACCTCCACGTCGTCCGGCACGGTCGGCTCCTTGCGGAACACGGCGTCCAGCGCCGGCAGGATGCCGATGCGCAGACCGGCGCTGCGGCAGCTCAGACTCAGTTCGAGGTCGGTGCGGCAGTGCATCAGCTCGTCGAGCTCGCCCAGCCGCTGTGCGGCGGCGCGGGTCATCGCGTAGCAGTGCTTCTCCACGTGCGCGATGGAGCGGGTGCCCGGTACCCGCGGATGGTCCGGCTTGGGGCGCCGGACAAGGCGGGAGAGCAGAGCGCCGTCCGGCTGGTCGACGAGCTCGGAGACGGGCGGGTCGAAGTGGACGTCGCCGAGGCGCCCCTGGTGGATCACCGGCGTGACCACGTCGAAGCGGCCGTCCGCCAGCCCCTCGACCAGACCGGGAAGGCAGCCCGGCCGGACGCTGACGTCGTTCTCCACGCAGATCAGTACGGACGCGGTCGTACTCGCGACGAAGGCGTTCCAGGCGGTGTTGGTATTGGCAAACCGCGGGCACGACACGACGCGCGGCGGCGGCAGTGGCGCGGGCGCCGAGCGCACCATCCGATCCAGCAGTTCGGGCGGATAGCCGCAGTCGACGATGGTCACCGAGGTCCTGGCCGGGAGGTCCGCGTACACCGCGGCCAACGCGGCCGGGGCCTCGCTGAACTTGTCACGGGCGATCAGGCACACAGCCGTGTCGGCCGCCCTGTCTTTCTCGGTCATACGGTTTCTCCCGTCTGCGCGGTCACGGACTCTGGCACGCCGACGAGGAAGGCGGCGGCACTCGCCCAGGCGCGGGCGGCCGCCTCCGGGTGGTAGCAGTCCGCCCGGCCCGGATCCATGAAGGCGTGCGCTGCCCCCGCGTACGTGCACAGCTGAAGTTGTCCGCCGGCGTCCTCGACAGCGGTCGTCAGGGCGTCGGCATCGGCCGCGGAGGGGTAGTCGTCGCGCGTTCCCCGGTGGAACTGGATGTCGAGCGGACTACGGACAGTGCGTGTCCCCGCCCCAATCCGGTCGATCGGCGACGGCCCGGGCCCCCAGGACGTCCTGGGCGCGCCGCCGTAGAAACAACAGGCGCGCGCGTACGGCAGGCCCGCGGCGACGGCGAGCAGGGCGATGCGTCCGCCCATGCAGAAGCCGAGGATGCCCGGCGCACGGCCGTCGGCGAGGTCGCTCGTGAGGGAGGCGCATTGGCGCAGGTCGGACAGGAGCGTGTCGTCACGCAGCGCTGCCTTGCGTACTTCGGGGTCGGGGTGCGGTGCGATCCCGTGGAAGAAGTCGGGTACGACGACGGCGAGCCCCGCGTCCAGACAGCGGCGCGCGACACCCTCGACGAACCCGTCGATCCCGGTTCGGTGGTGCACGAGGGTCACGGCACCGCGCGTGCCGCTCGCCGGCCGCACCGTGTGCACGGGACGCAGCAGTGCTTCGCCATCGGCACCAACGCTGTCGATATGTACAGTGCGGACCTCCTCCGGCAGTGCGGTCAGGCAGGTCTGGCCGGTCACAGCTGTTCCTTCCACACGGCGCCGAAGACCTCGGCGTAGAGGTCGGCCAACGGCGAGCACCCGCTGTGCAGGTAGTCCGCCGGCAGCCCGAGCCAGGTCGCGGCCAGGCGCTCGGCGGTCGGCAGGTCCGCCGGGCCGTACACGTACCTACGTCCGCCGGTGCGCCTGGTGACGTCGGCGGCGCACGCCGCCGGGTGGCCCGCGAAGACCGACTTGCGGTGGAGCGGCATCGTGCGGGGGCCACCGACCTTCAGCCCGCGGCCGGCGAGCGCGTCGATGACCTCGTGGCGCGGTACGCCGGTCACCGACTCGTCGTAGACGAGGTTCACCCCGTATCTGGCGCCGAGCGTCACGCCGGGCCGCTGGTGGGGGAGCCCGAGTCCGGGCAGCTTGATCAGTTCCTGGCGCAGTTGCTCGGTGGCGACCCGTTTGCGTTCGACCAGCGTTTCCAGCTCGACGAGATGAGAGAGGGCCAGCACGGCGGCGAGCGGGGTGATCCTCAGGTTGCCGCCCAACCCGACGTCGCTGAGCTCGCGCAACCGCGGGCTGCGGACCGTCAGTTCGCAGCGGCGCTGGAATCCGGCGGCCAGGCAGGCCAGGTCGTGGACGCGCTCGATGTCGGTGAGCAGGACGCCGCCCATGCCGCCGGAGACCATCTTCAGCCCGCCGATGCTGTAGACGGCGGCGTCGCCCCAGGTGCCCACCGAACGGCCCGCGTCGGTGGAGCCATGGGCGTGCGAGCAGTCCTCGACGAGCGCGAGTCCGTGTGCGTCGCACAGCGCGCGAATCGGCGCCATGTCGCAGGGGTGGCCGAAGAGATGGGTGACGGCGACCGCGCGGGTGCGCGGGCTCAGGACGCGGGAGACGGAGTCCGCGGTGACACAGCCGGAGTCGTCGCCCGAGTCCGCGAGCACCGGTGTGGCGCCCAGCCAGAACAGCGGTGTCGCGGTGGCCAGGAAGGTGAAGTCGGCGACGATCACCTCGTCGCCGGTTCCGATGCCGAGGGCCTGATAGGCGAGGAAGAGGGCGCTGGTGCCGCTGTTCACCGCGAGAGCGAACGCGCGGTCGTGGCGGCGGGCGAAGTCTTCTTCCAGGGCCGCTATCTCCGGGCCGTGCCCGTAGTCGAAGCTGCGGCCCGCGGCGAGCAGCTCCGCGCACCGGGCCTGCGCCACGGCCGAGTACACGGGCCAGCGCACGGGGTGGGTGAGCGCGGGGACACCCGGGCCGTCAGCCATGCCTGCCGAGTTCCCGGGCGGCGAGCGGGGCCGCGTCGAGCACCGTGTACGGCGCCGGGTGCTCGCCGACCGTGCGCTCCGCGGGCCGGCCGAGATTCGTGGTGACCATGCCGGTCACGGACGGGTGTGACAGCACCTTGGCCCTCACCTCGGCGAAAGCGAAGTCGTACACGGTGGCGAACGTGATGTCCTCGGCCCCTGCCGCGGCCAGCGCGTCGATGGCGTGCAGCGCCGTTTCTCCGCGTGTGATCTCGTCGTCGAACAGCACGATCCGGCGGTCCGCGATGCCCTCTCCGGCTCCACCGAGGAGACGGCTGGAGTCCGTGTGCCCGACGCGGACCTTGAGCAGGAGATCGAAGGAACAGCCGAGCGTGGCCGCCAGGGATCTGCAGTCGTCGTACCTGCCTCGGTCGGGGCCGACCACGACGTCCGAGGGCGACGAACCGAGCGCCGAGCCGATCAGCGGCAGGGTGGAGAGCGTGGACACCGGGCGGGAGAAGAAGCCCAGCAGTTCACCGGCGTGCAGGTCGAATGTGTAGAAGCGGTCGATCGGTGCCGATTCGAGCAGACGGATGAAGGCGCGGGCACCCAGCGCCTGCCGTTCGCCGGTCAGTCGGCAACTGCGGCTGTAGGGCAGGTATTCGAGCACGCAGACGACCGGTGCCGGGCTGCACCGGTGGAGGGCGTCGGCGAGCAGCACCAGTTCGAGCAGGTCCTCGCCCGGCGAGGTGGTGGGCGACAGCGTGATGACGCGTGGAGCCGTGGTGTCGGCGGCCTCGGCGGCCTCGACGACCATGTTTCCATTGACCATGCGTGCGGTCGTGTGGTGCGCGGCGTGGAAGCCGGACTGCCGGGCGAGCGCGGCACGGAAGCCGTTCACCGGCTGTGCGGGTACCGCGTAGACGGGAGTGCTCACGACGCGTCTCCGTCGATATCGATGAGAAGAAACACTTCCGGGGAACCTTCCGTCTCCTGGAAGACCGATTGATGCGGTCACCTCGATTGCTTAATTGCCTATCACGGCCATATGTAAACCGGCAAGGGTTCTCGGGCCAGGCCGGACAAGCAGGCGTTTCCACGTCAAGGAAATCCAGCCCGCTTTTTCCATCACGCGGAAATATCACCGGATATACCTGGCGGAGCGGCCCTGCGGCGGCCGCCGGTGGACTACGATGACTCCTCCCACCTGCACCTACTCTGTCCCTGCCGGCATTGACCACGGCTCGTCGACATGGAGTCGAAACGGCCGAGTGATGCCGACGCAACACGACTGGGACGGCATTTCGTGCCCGCCTGGCGATAACTATTTCCGGCGTTAATTCACTTCTTGACAGTCGGCGTGGGTGAGTGCATCATCCAACGGGCTGGCGCTATTAAGAATCTGCGGGACGAGTTTCCGCGTCGGCTGCAAGGGCTGTCGGAACATCACGTGCCCTGACGCAGCGCCATGACGCAACCGTCCTGAACCACAGCCACGAAACAACCCGCGGAGGTCGCCTGTGACGGATCTGTCGAAGTACGAGACCCTCGACTCTCCCGTGCTGAAGAGCATCGCGGACGTGCGTTACCGGCACGTGGAACACGGGCCCGGCTATCTGTGCCGGGGCCCCGCTGTCGACATCGGCATCCTTCGGCTGCGGCCCGGTGACTCGACCGTCAACCACTACCACGAACACCTGGAGGAGAGCTTCCTCGTGCTGGAGGGTGTCGTCTCGATGTGGATCGACGGCCGCAAACGTGCCGAGTTCGGCCCCGGCGACTACTACCGCTCCCCGCCCGGCGAGATGCACTACTTCCGCAACGAGGACAGCGGGATCTGGCGGGCTTGCTTCGTGAAAGCGCCCTTCGATCCGCAGGACACCCATCCGGTGCCGTGGCACCCGGGAGCGCCGGTACCGCGGCCCGCCGTCGGGAGAGCGGTATGAGCCCGCTGAACCGACCGGACCCGTCGCCCGGGACCGTCACGCACTTCTGCTCCGCGGCTTCCTTGATGGAGTGGCTGCCCGCCTTCGGCGCCGGCGGTGCGGAGCACCGCTTCAGGGTGCTGCCGCCCTCGCTCGACGCGGCCGCCACCGCGCGTCGGGTCCTGTGCGACGGACCGGACGGCACGATCGTCTTCCACTCGGCGCACGAGACGCTCAAGCGTGATGCCCGGGCGGCCGAACTGGTCGGCGCGACGGGTGTGCCGGTGTTCGGGCCCTCCCCGCGCGCGGCACGTCTGGGGAGGGACAAGGTCCTCCTGCGCCGGGCGTTGTCGGAAGCGCGAATCCGTACCACTCCCGGGGCCGGATCGGGCGGGGACACCCACGTGGTGAAGCTCAGGGGCGGCACCCAGGGCCAGGGCACGCGTCTGGTGCACGGATTGCCGGAGCTCTCGGCGGACGAGTACGCGGAGCGGTTCGTCGTCGGCGACGAGTACTCCGTCAACACCTTCGTCTCGGCGGCCGGCCGGACGGTCACGCTGCCGCCCGTATGGAAAGGCGTCACCCAGTTCGATCTGCTGCCGCCCTATCGCCGCCGCCGGGTCTGCGCGCCCGGCAGACTCCCTGCCGGACTCGACGCGACGCTGCGTGCGATCGCGGTGCGCGCCGCGCTCGCGGTCGGCGGAACCGGCTTCTCCGAGACGGAGTTCGTGGTTCCCGCGGACGGCCGGCCCATGGTCCTTGAGGTGAATCCACGCATCTCCGGAACGCTGCGGATATCGGCGATGGCGGCGCAGGCGCCGCTGCTCGACCTCTTCACGGATGCCGTCTTCACGGATGCTGCCACCAGCGCCGACCTCGACGCGGTGCGCGCGGCCGTTGAGGAGCCGTACGACGGAGCACCCATCCATGATCCGGGCCGCGGTGTGTTCGCCACGTCCCGGATCACGGTCGCCGGAGACACCGAGCACGATGCCGCCGCACGTCTGGACTCCCTGCTGGGACGCTCCCCCACGGACACGCGCAGCCGTGTGGCCTGAGGGCGCGCGGCGGAGCTTGTCGTGCACGGCCGGGCACCTGCCCACCGAGACACCGCGCCCGACCTCGTACACCGTCACCGCCGGGCTGACACCACGGGGTCGACAGCCACGATCATGTCGAGGGCGAGTTCAATCATGGCCTCGAACCCCCGCTCCCGCTGCTCCGGCGTGGCGTGGCTGTCGCTGTACCGGTTGTCGCTCACCGTCAGAATCGACAGCGCCCGTCTGCCGACGCCGGCCGCGGCGGTGTAGAGCGCGGCGGTCTCCATCTCCAGGGCCAGGACACCGTGGCGGGCCAGAGCGGCCACGGTGTCCGGCTCGTCCCGGTAGAAGGCATCCATGGTGGCGACACCACCGACGGTGACCGCGGCGCTCTTGCGCAGGGCGGCCGTGTACGCCGCGAACAACAGCCCGAAATCCGGCAGGGCGGCGTAGTCGACCCCCGGGAACCGGCGGCGGTGCAGTCCCGACTCCGTCGAGGCGCCGGCCGCGAGAATGATCGACCCGACCTCCAGTGCGGGCTGCAGCGCGCCGCAGGTGCCGATACGGACCAGCACCTCGGCCCCGTGGTCCTGCATCAGCTCGTGCACGTAGATCGCGGTGGAGGGCGCTCCCATGCCGGTGCCCTGGACGCTCACACGCTCACCGCGCCAGTAGCCGGTGAACCCCAGCATGTTTCGCACGGTGTTGAAACGTACGGCCCTGTCGAGAAACCGATCTGCGATGAACTGAGCGCGCAGCGGATCTCCCGGAAGCAACACCCTGGGCGCCACCGCGCCGGGTTCGGCATCGATGTGGAGGCTCATAGCTGAACGCTAACCATACGCCGATCAACCTCCAAACACTTTTCACCTCACGGAAACTCCACTCATCACCCACACCTCACCATGTGCTAAAGTCTGGAAAGTTTGTCACGACGTAGAAGAGGTGGTTGAGCTGAAGTCATCGGGAATTTCCGCAGGCCGAGTCGGCGACGAGGACAAGGCAGCACTGGGAAAGAAAATCGTCGACGTCGCTCTCTTGCGCGGAGACTTCGTACTCAGTTCGGGCGAGCCGAGCAACTTCTATTTCGACAAGTACCTCTTCGAAACCCGCCCTGAGCTTCTGGCGCACATCGCGGACTTTCTGGCGGAACGCGTTCCGGAGAATGTCAACATGCTGGCTGGCCCCGAGCTCGGCGGCGTCGCGCTGGCCACCGCTCTGTCACTCCGTACGGGACTGCCGTTCGTGATCGTGCGCAAGCAGTCGAAGGACTACGCCACGGGCCGGATCATCGAGGGGCGCCTTGAGAAGACGGACCGGGTCCTGGTGGTCGAGGATGTGGTGAGCACCGGCGCGGAGTCCATTCGCTCGGCCCGCAGGATCGCCGAATTCGGTGCCACCGTCATCGGTGTACTCGCCGTGCTCGACCGTGAACAGGGCGGGGCGCAGAACGTCAAGGACGCGGGATTCTCTTTCGACGCGGTGTATCGCCGCAGTGAACTCAATATGTGACGGTCGGCCACCGTGTTCGCGGCAGCCATCCCAAAAGTCATGAGAGGTGAACGGTGTGCGACTCCCATTCCAGGAGAAGGACTATCCGGGACTGCTGATAGTGGGGGAAGGGACCTCACGGTCGGGGAAAACGACATTCCTTCGGTCACTCGCGGCAGAGCTGCCCGACTCCTTGTCCATCGAATGGAATTCCCACCCGGACTTCCGGCCCGCGGTCGACCGCCTCAAGAGGGACCGTGCGCTCGACCCCGTCACCCACAGCCTGGTGTCCGTCACCGACTACGCCCTGACTTTTCGACAGCGAGCACTGCCCGTGCTGCGCGCGGGAGGCGTCGTGCTCAGCGACCGCTATCTCTTCACGAGCTGGGTGCGCGACACCGCGCGTGGCGTACCGGCGTCCTCCGTCGCCGACCTCTGCACCCAGTTCCCCCGCCCGGACCTGGTGTGCTACTTCGAGGCGCCGGCCGAGCTCACCCTGGCCCGCTTCCGCGAACGCCCAGAGATATACGGCCATTACGCAACAGGATCGGACATCTGGCCCGACCTGAACCCCGAAGACGCCTTCCGCCGGTACTTCGAAGCCCAGGCCGCCGGATACGGGAAGCTCGCCGAGGCCAATGACTTCGTCACCGAGGACCATCGCGCGCACGCTCTGGCCCGCATGTCCGGGATGCTGCCCTCCGCCTGACGACCCCGAGGAGGGCGCATGACCGAGATCGATCTCTCCCGTACGGACGTCGGCTCCTGCGAGTCGTTCGGCGCACGCTGGACGAAGCTGGCCGCCGAACGTTCGGCGCTGTGCCTCGGCGTGGCACCGTCCTCGTCCTGGCTCACCCGCTGGGACCTCGGGGACGACGTCCGGGGTGCGGCCGCGTACTGCGACAGAGTCCTGCGGGTCGCCGCACAGGTCGCGGCGGTCAAGGTACAGGTGCCCTTCTTCGCCCGCTTCGGAGCCCAGGGCCTCGACCTGTTGGCGCGGTTCACCAAACGCTGCCACGAGCACGGCTCGCTGGTGGTCATGGACGCCAAAGTGGGTGACGCGGACGACACCATGGACGCCTACGCGGACCTGTACCTCGGTCCGGGCAGCAGACTCGGCGGTGACGCGGTGACCGCGAACGGCTACATGGGGCTGCGATCGATCCATCCGCTCGCAGTGCGCGCCGGTCAGGTGGGTGCGGCGGTCCTCGTCCTGGTCCGTACCTCCAACCACGCGGCTGGGGAAGTCCAGCAGGCGTCGTCCACCGACGAGCGAACGGTCGCACAGCACCTCGCCGACGACATAGCCGCCTGGAACCGGGCCCACGCGCCGAACGCCTCCTGGGGCCCCTTCGGAGCCGTCGTCGGTGCTCGGCTGCCGGAGTCCGCCAACCTGGTCGCGCGGCTGCCCCGATGCGTGGTGGAGGTGCCCGGGCTCGGACGCCCCGACAGAGACACGGCGGAGGTGCTGGCCGCCCTGCCCGAAGACCGCGGCGGTGCGCTGCTGACGATCACCACGGGCGTCCTGCGCCACGGCCCGGACGCCGGCGCCCTGCGCACCGCCCTCGAAGCCTGGCGCGAACGCATCCGCCAGTGAGCCTTCCGCCGACGGCTTCCCGGAGCGCGGGTCGCGGTTCCGGCCTATCTCACGGCTGATCGTGACGGGGCGCGGCCGATGGCACGCAGGGACTCCCTGACCCGGAACTCCCCGCCACGTCGAGCGACATCCCGGTCGGCGCCCCAAAGCGCGCGGTCCCGCCCCGACGCCACATCACCGACCTGCTCCGCTCCTACGGCGGTGACAGCCGTGGCCCGACCACGGGGAGCCGGGACCGCCGCGACGGCTGCGGCCCTTGTCGCCCCTCGCCCCCAGAACGAGGCCGATTCCAGGTCCGGCCGGCCACGAGCTCGGCGCGCTCGCAGGTGCGGGCGGTTCCACAGGTTTCGGCGGCCCGTACTTTCGCGCCCCGTGGCGCGGCTGCGCCGTGCTCCTCATCCAGTCGTGCTGTGCTCTCCGCGGTGGTCGACGAGCCGGAAGACCGGACCGTCGCGGCAGATGAGGGGTGACTCGGCCGCGGTGGACCGCTCGCCCGCGGAGCAGCCGTGGCAATAGCCGAGGCCACAGGCCATGCGGGCCTCGACCGCCACGAGCACCTCGGCGTCCGTCGTCCGCCCGAGCTCACGCGCCAGGGCCATGAGCCGGCCCGATCCGCAGACGGCCACGGCATCCCAGCCGGCCCCGTTCCCGTGACGGACACGGTCGTCCGCGAGCAGCTGCCTCAGACGCTCCGGGGCGCTGCTGCCGTCGCTGTCGTACACCTCGTGGCAGGCGATACCGTGTGCGCGGTACGCGTCCCCGCCGACGATCGCGGTGGGGTGCCGTCCGCTTGCCACCGCCGTGACGGCCAGGCCTCGGTCGACCGCCTGAGACGCCAGCATGGTCAGAGAGCAGGTGCCGATGCCCCGTCCCAGTACCAGCAGCGACCGTGTGCGGTCGGGCAGCGAGAAGGGGCGTCCCAGCGGGCCGACGGTGACGAGGCTCTCACCCGGCCGGAACCCGCTCAGCCGACGTGTTCCCTCGCCCACGACGCCGTAGACGATCGTGATCTCGCCGGCGGCGGGGTCGGCCTCATACACGGCCATCGGGCGCGGCAGCACCGGCCAGGACTCCCCCGCTCGGGCGGGGGTGATCATGACGAACTGGCCGGGAAGCACCCGCGCGGCGATGTCGGGGGCGCGCAGGACGAGGCGCCGGTAGCGGTACCGTTCATGGTGGTGGACCAGAACGGGGGCGTCGAGCGAGAGCGCCCCGGCCCTGGCGTCGGTCTCCTCGGGCAGGATCTCCAGCCCCGTACCCGTGGGGAGGGAGGCGAGGCTCATCGGCGCGCTCCCGGCATCGACGGCTCCTGTTCCGCCGGCTCGTCGGCTCGGTCGAGCTGCGCGAGCCGGACGAGCTCCTGGTCGACCATCCGCAACGTGGCCAGGAGCACGTCGGTCCCCCGGGCCAGGTCGCCGGCGCTGGTCCACTCCTGCGGAACGTGGCTGAGCCCGTTGCTGCTGGGGACGAAGACGATCGCTGCCGGCATGAGGCTGTTGACGACCTGGGAGTCGTGGCTGGCGCCACTGGTGAGCACCTGGTAGGGGACCTGTTCCGTGCGGCAGGCGTCGGCGATCACCGAGCGCAGCCAGAGCGGTAGGACCGCCGGCGACGTGTCGCCCAGCACCTCGACCGCCAGTGCGAGCCCCCTGCGGTCGCAGACCGAGCGCGCCCGCCGGACGATCTCCGCCGTCGCCGCGCGTTGGCGGTCGCTGTCGATGTCGCGCACGTCCAGGCCGAGGCGCACCTGGCCGGGGATGGTGGTGAGCGAGCCGGGCCGGACGTCGAGTGTCCCCACGGTGGCGCGGGTGCCCCGGTGCCGTGGGTCCTGGGCCAGTTCCTCGGCGATCAGGGCGATCTCGCAGGCGCCCGTCAGCGCGTCCGCCCGCTGCCCCATCGGTGTGGCTCCCGTGTGGGAGGACTGCCCGGTCACGGTGAGTCGCAACCGGGTGCTTCCCGACACCAGATCGACCACGCCGACCGGGACACCGGCCGCGTCCAGGATCCCGCCCTGCTCCACATGCAGTTCGACGAAAGCAGACCATTCAGCCGCGGGCCACGGGGTGCCGAGGGCCAGATCGGGGTCGAGGCCGACCTGCTTCATCGCCTCGCCGAGCGTGACGCGGTCGGCGTCCTGAAGCGAGGTCACCTGGGCCGACGACATCTTCCCGGTGGCAAAACGGCTGCCCAGACAGGCCTGCCCGAATCGCGCGCCCTCCTCGGCGGCGAACGCGACGAAGCGGAACGGATGGTGGTGTGCGATCCCGTGCTCGACCACCAGCCGCGCGCACTCCATGGCCGCCGCCACACCGGCGATACCGTCGAATCGTCCGGCGCCGGGCACGCTGTCGAGATGCGATCCCGTGCCGACCGCGCCGCGACCTCCGTACGCCTCCGGCCGGCCGGGGTCGCCCGGCTTCTCGGCGATGGTGTTGCCCGCCGGGTCCGTCCACACGCGGAGGCCGAGGTTCTCCATGTGCTTGGCGAAGTGCTCGTGGGCCACACGTTCCATCGGGGTGTACGCCAGCCGCGTGACCCCCTGGGCAGTGCTCGTCATCCGTGCGAACTCGTCGATGGACGCCATGATCCGCCGGGCGTCGGAGGCGGGTTTCCCGGCCTCTCGCGCGGCTGCGTCCCGCGACCGCACGCCGTTCAACGCGCCTTCCCCGAGCCGAGGGCGATGACCGGCAGCGCCAGTGCGGTCTCGTCCCGCTGTCCGGCGGAGCCGACAGCCGCCACCACGACGGGCGTGACACCGGCCCGGTCTGCTACGCCGATCAACGCGTCGGTGCTGTTCACCGTCGCCGCAGGCTCGGCGATCAGCAGTCCCCGGGCGTCCGGCGGCGGCGCGTCGAGCAGTTCCACCAGGCCCTCGGCTCCGAGGACCCGTACGATCCGGCAGCCCAGTTCCCGGGCCACGACATGGGCCAGCACCACCGACTGGGGTTCGTCCCAGGTGACCACCACGTCGATCCGGTGGTCACGGACCTCGGCCGCGAGCCACCTGCCGACCGTCTCGGCGGCCGCGGGGTCGGCCGTCATGGTGAGCACACCGTCGACACCCTCGGGGGTCAGCTTGGCGACGGCCTGCTCGGCCGATTCCTCGGTCACGTACGCGTGCATGGTCACTGTGTTCCTCCTGATAGCAGCTCATCGACTGTGAACAGGGCGTCGAAAGGCAGATCGGCCGCGGCGATCGCCGCGGCGGCGCCCTCCGACCGCCGATCGACCACGGCGAGAACGCCGACGACGTGCGCACCGGCCGCACGCAGCGCGGCCACGGCCGTCAGCACCTCGCGGCCTGTGGCCACGACGTCCGCGACACACAAAACGGTCTCCCCGGGATGGAGTTCGCCTTTGACCGCGGCGGACAGGGGACGGGAGCCGTGCGTGCCGCGCACGACGACGAACGGAAGGCCGGTTTCGATCGCCATCACCGCGGTCAGAGCCGCCGCGTCCGCCCCGGCCCCGGCCAGGCGTGCCACCCCCGTCGGCACCCGGCGGGCGAGCAACTCGGCGAGGCGCCGCAGTACCGTCGGTTTCGTCTCGAACAAGTTCGTGTCGAGGTAATACGTGCTGCGAGCACCGGAGCGCAGCACGTAGTCCCCGCGCAGGTGGGCGGCGGCGACGATGTCCCGGGCGAGTTCCCGACGCCGGTCGCCGTCGTTCTGGAAGTGGGCGTAGCCCGGGCCGACCAGAAGATCGTGGAGAGGAAGGTTCATCGGTCGGCAACGCTCCGGTCGTCGGCGAGGCGAGATTCTTCGGCATCGGTTTCGGTCATCCGCTGAGCCGCCTCGCGGACGAGGACGGTCAGTCTCTGGCGCTGAGCCACGTCGCCGGCCCGGTCGATGGGCAGGGCCAGCGACAAGGCGGCGACGATGGCGTCCGACCGCCCGCGCACCGGCGCGGCCACGACCCACACGCCGCGGTCCAACTCCTCGTCGCACAGGTCGTATCCACGGCTGCGGGCGACCGCCACACGCCTCATCACCTCGCTGACGGACTGAGGGGTTTCCGTGGTGAACGGCACCAGCGAGGTGGCTTCGAGCATCGTCCTGACCTCGTCGTCCGCCAGGCCGGAGAGGAGGACCCGGGCCGAGGCGGCCGCGTGCAGCGGCATGTCCTGCCCGATGTGCACGAACAGCCGTAGTGGATACCGGCCTTCGATATAGCTCACACATGCCGCGCGACCGTCCCGGAACTCGGTGATGAAGGCGGTCTCCCCGGTCGCGTCCACCACCTCGGCCAGCGCGGGATGGACCACTGCGGGGGCTCGGTTTCTGCCCGGCGGATTCTGCGCTGTCGCAAGCTCGCGCAGGGCCGGCCCCACGAAATACCGCTTGCTCACTTCGGAACGGACGACGTACTGCTCGTTCTCCAGCACCGCCAGAATGCGGTGCACGCTGGCGATCGGGATATTCAGCCGCCTGCTGAGAACCTGCAGGGACGCCCCTTCCCGAGTGGTGGCCACAGCCCTCAGAACACGCAGGGAACGGACCACGGGTTGCATCAGTACTCCTCTCATGCCTCGTACGCGGCCGCTGTCACCCCGTTCGCAACCGGACGAGGAGTGCGGGAGGGCCGTCCTCAGGCCATGCCGAGCGACCCGCTGAGGTCGGACAGGGTCCGGGCACCGAGTTCGTCGAGCATGTGCCGCAGGTCGGCGATGATGTCGGTCATGGTCGAGGGCCGGGTGAAGGTGGCCGTGCCGATCTGCACGGCACAGGCCCCTGCGATCAGGTACTCGGCGACATGGTCGACGGAGCCGGCGCCGCCGCAGGCGATGACGGGGACGGACACGGCACGAGCGGTCTGCCACACCAGCCGGAGAACGAGGGGTCGGATCGCCGGCCCCGACAGACCGCCCACTCCGTTACCCAGGGACGGCCGTCGGGAATGCCGGTCGATGCTCATTCCCACGAAGGTGTTCGCCACCGTCACCGCGTCGGCCCCGCCGGCTTCCGCGGCACGGGCGATCTCGGCGATCGAGGTGACGTTCGGCGTCAGCTTCACAATGACCGGACGGCCGCGGGCCCGCTCCCGTACCAGGGCCGTGACCTTCTCGACCTGGGCCGGGTCCGCGCCGATCTCCAGGCCGCTGTGCTCCAGGTTGGGACAGGAGACGTTGACTTCGAAGGCGGCCGCACCGGTGTCCGCGAGGGCATCCGCGGCGTCCGCGTACTCCCGGACGGCCAGACCGCCGAGCGAGACGATCACCGGCGGCCCCAGCTTCTCGTACGCGGGGAGCGTCCGCTCGCGGAAGACGTCCATACCCGGACTGGGGATCCCGACGGAGTTGAGCATCCCGCCTCGGACCTCGTCGAGACGGTGCGCCGGATTTCCCGAACGCACGGAGTCGAACACCGTCTTCGTGACGACGGCACCCAGCCCACCGAGCGGTGTAACCGGTGCCAGCTCGGGGCCGAAGCAGCCGCTCGCCGGCATTACGGGATTGGCGAGTGTCAGGTTTCCAATAGTGACTTCCAGGCGCTCGTCGGCTGCAGAATTCATTCCACCTCACGGAAACTTTTGCAACTTTGGACCGCGATATCCTGACGTACGCTTATCCTTGTGTCAACCGGCCAGAAGCCAGCTTCAGTTCGGCTTCCGTTTCCGTGAGGTGGAAATTGCGGAGCCATCGCACAGGGGAAACAAACCCAGGAGCCGGCATTCCCTTCCACCTGCCGGCCTCATTTCAAGCGAATGCTGTATCAGGTGGATTTCGGTGAGGGTTTCAATTCGTTTCACGGTCTTCCCGGGCTCGTGACGTGGGAGTGTCGCGAGGAGCCACCACCGGGAGCTGTCGGGTCACCGCCGCGCTCCTGACAGCGGCGTCGTTACTCCCGGGCGGGTATGTCGATCCACCGGGACAACCGACCGCTCCGGGCGCCGACATCCCGGTCTTCCCGGCCTGACCCGTCAAGGAGGCGATGGTGCGACTCTACGCAGGGGTAATCCCGGTGGACGGACTCGGTGTGGCCGCCCTGCAACAGCGCGATCACTCGCCGGGCATCGAGAACCCGGGTTTGGTGACCGTCTTCGGGGGGCTGGCCGAGCGGGGAGAGAACGCGGTCGACGCCGCGTTGCGCGAGGCGTCGGAAGAGCTCGGCCTGCGTGTGTCGCGTGCCTTGCTCCAGCCGCTGTTGACGCACGAGAAGCGCCAGGTCGGCTCGGCGCCGACCATGTGCGTCATCTTCCGGGTGCCTGTGCCCAGCATTGTTGCACTGCGGACGGCCGAGGGCGTCGGCGTGCTCGTGGGTACCCCTGCCGAGCTGCTCTTGGAGCGGCGGCTGACGGACACCTGCCGACGCGCCGTCGACGCGCTGTGCAGAGGGTCACCGCTCCACCGGAACTGAGCGGAACCCGAACCGCCTCCTCCGCCTCCGGGCACCACCGGCACCGGCCGCTCACAAGGCGCAGCCGAGAAACCTCGGCTCGGGTTCGAGCAAAACCCCGGAAAGCTGACGCACTCCTGTGCGGATCCGTCCGGCGAGGTCCAGCAGTTGTTGTGTGGTGCCGCCGCCCGGGTTAGTCAGAGCCAGGGCGTGCTTGGTCGAGATACGCACCGCTCCGACACCGTCGCCCCGACACCAGCCCGCCCGTTCGACAAGCCAGCCGGCACTAAGTTTCACATTGCCCCGCTCCGGCCACTGCGGGGGTGCGGAGCCGATACGCCGCCTCACGTCCTTGGCCTGGTCGGCGGTGACGACCGGGTTGGCGAAGAAGGACCCGACGCTTCGGGTGTCGGGGTCGTCAGGACTGAGCACCATCCCCTTGACCCGTCGGATCGCCGTCACCGCATCCGGAATCAGCTCTATCGGCACCCGTCCTCCGACCTCGTTCCCCAGCGACCGGGCGACCTCGGCGTGCCGGATGGGCGTCGACAGTCTGCTCGGGCGCAGATGGAACGTCACGGACAACAGCAGCCACCGGTCCGTGTGCCGGAAGAGCGAGGTGCGGTGACCGAAGGCGCACTGCGCCGCTGGCAGCGTCACGGTGCGGCGCAGCTTTCGGTCGAAGGCCCTCACCGCGTGCAAAGTGTCGCTGACCTCCTGGCCGTAGGCGCCCACGTTCTGTATGGGGGTCGCCCCCACGGTGCCGGGGATGCCCGCCAAGCATTCCAGCCCCGCCAGCCGCTCCGCCACCGACCAGGCAACCAGGTCGGCCAGTTGCTCACCGGCTGCGGCCGTGAACGCCACCTTCCCCGTGTCCAGGGAGGTCGCCGAAATCCCGCGTGTACGAACCACCGCCACGGTCCCGTTCAGCCCGGCATCGCCAACGACGACATTGCTGCCGGAACCGAGCACGGTGAACGGTTCAACTCGTGCGTCGGCCGCCTCGGCCATGGCACATAGTCCGGCATCGGTGGTGACGATCACCAGGCGCGCGGCCTCGCCGCCGAGCCGCAGCGTGGTCCACCGCGCCAGGCGCCGCTCAGTGACCTCGTACACGGTCAACGCCTCCCCTCTGCCCACGGCGCGTCCACGCTTGGCCGGGATGAGGTCCATGTCCGGATGGTCGAGCGAACGCGCGCTACACCCTACGGCGTCCGACCGGTCGCCTATCGCGTCGATCCACAGCCCCATGTCCTGCAGTTCAGTCAGCAGAGGCCGCCGAACACGGCACGCCTCAGTGGTGGTTGGTGGTCAGAGGTCTTGAGACTCCCGCTTGCCTCGAACCGTTCAGGCGGAGCGAGTTGCCCAGCGGAGCCGAGGCGAGCGACATCACACCGGTGAGGAGCGTGACCGCCTACGGCTGCTGACCGAACCGGCGTCGGCCCTTGGTCTCCTCCAGGTTCACAATCAGCGAGCACGAGCGCCTTCCGTTGCGAGGCAGATCCGTGCACCCACGCAGGTCCCCAGGGGTGGTCCCCAAGCCGACGTCGCCGAGCCCTCCGCCCAGTTAGAGCAGGAGACGCTTGCGTCGTCACCGACGAGGCATGCGTTACGCACGCGCGGCCACGGGCCTTCCCCCGTGAAGGTGGGCACGCGGTTATTGATCACGCGGCGAGCGTGAGTTTAGCGGTGTGGTGTCGGTGTTCGTATTCGTTGGGGCTGAGGTGGCCGTTGGCGGAGTGCCGGCGGCGGGTGTTGTAGCGGGTCAGCCAGGCGAAGACGGGCCTGCGGCAGGTGCCGGGGTCGCCGTAGTCGGGGGAGCCCTGGAGGGTCTCGGGTTTCAGGGAGGCGTGGAAGCTTTCGCAGGCCGCGTTGTCGGCACTGGTGCCGACCGCGCCCATCGACCGTGTGACTCCGAGCTGGTCGCAGAGGTTGGCGAAGGCCCGGGATCCGTATTGCGCTCCGTGGTCGGAGTGGAACACGGCGCCGTCCAGGCCGCCGCGGGTCGCGGCTGCCATCCGCAGTGCGTCGGCGACCAGGCTGGTGCGCATGTGGCCGGCGATGGACCAGCCGACGACCTTGCGGCTGAAGCAGTCCAGCACAGTCGCGAGATAGAGGAACTCCCCGCCTGCGAGCGGGAGATACGTGATGTCGCCCATGTATTTCAGGTCGGGTTCGGTGGCGGTGAAGTCCCGCTGGAACAGGTCCGAGACCGGTGAGGTGGCCGGGTCCGGGACGGTGGTGCGCACGCGTCTGCGCAGGCGGATGCCGGTGATGGAGAACATCCGCATCACGCGGGCGACCCGTTTTTCGTTGACCCGCCGCCCTTTCTCGCGGAGCTCGGCCGTCACGCGCGGGGAGCCGTAGGCGCCGCCGGACTCGTCGTGGACCTGGCGGATCTCCTCGGCCAGAATCCGGTCCTGGTGCTGCCGGGCGGCCCGGGCCTCGGCGCCGGCGAGCCACTTGTAGTAGCTGGACCGGTTCACGTCCAGGACCTGGCAGAGCCGCTTCACCTCGTAGGTGTCCCGGTGGTCGTCAACGAACTGGAAGCGGCTCATCACCAGTTCGTCTCCCCGGCGAAATACTTGGTCGCCTTGCGCAGGATGTCCCGCTCGGTGGCGAGCTTGCGCTCACTCGCCTCCAGCTCGGCCACCCTCGCCTCCAACTGCCGCACCCGCTCGTCCGGATCAACGGACGCCACCGCCTCCCGGTGCCGGGCGGCCGGCCTCGCAGCCGCAGCGGTGACGCCACGGCGTTCGCGGTCCCGCAGCACCCACTCCCGCAGAGTCGCCCGGTTGACGCCCAGGTCAGCAGCGATGCTCTTGTAGGTCGCCCCCGGTGTGGACTCGTACAGGGCCACGGCATCGGCCCTGAACTCGTCCGAATAGTCCTTCATCGCCATCGGCGGTCTTCTCGCTTCCTCCGGATCAAGCAGATCCAGTATCAGCGTGTCCACCACTCAGGTGGAGGCCCCGAGCGGGCAGGGAAGGTCTCGTAGTCGCGGGCCAGGCGGCGATGGAGCATCAGCCAGCCAGTTGGGTCGCCGGCTGTCGTCGGCTCCACCGCCGATACGAACGCAAGGCAGAACACTTCCTGGCCTTCGTCGGCATAGCCGCAGCCCTCATCTGTAATCGCCGATTGGCCACCCTGCTCAAGGCCTGAGCCGCTTCTCCTGAACATCGAAACAGACCAGTCCCATTGAGGGTTTTCAGCGGTGCTGCTCCAGGGTGAGGACGGCCTTGGCGATTCACGTCATGCGGTTCGGGCTGCATCGGGCTCTGCGGAAGATTCGCCAGGATTTGAGGCGGGCGATTCCTCGTTCGACGGGTGCGCGAGCGGCGGACAGCGCTCGGTTGACCGTCCGCTCGGTCGGGGTGAGTTCACCTTGGGGCGGTCGGCGTTTGGGGGTGGTGACCCACTCGCCCGCGCCGATGTAGGCCATGTCGGCGAGGACCGGGACGCCTTGGCGCTCGCAGATCCTGATGATCTTGTGGGTGCGGGCGGCGGTCAGGTCGTGTGTGCGGCCGGGCAGGGCGGGTGAGAGCCACAGCGTGCGACCGGCCGGGTCTGTGATGACCTGCACGTTCACACCGTGCCGCTTGTACTTCGTCGAATAGTCCGCGCGCCCGTCGCCGACCCGGTCGCACTCGGCGAGCGTGCCGTCCACGAGAACGTAGTCGGGGTCTGCCTCGCGCAGGACCTTCAGCAGGCCCGGCGCCATGTCGGCCAGGTGCTCGACGACGGTGGTGACGTACGCGTGGGCGGTGCCGACGGAGATACGGAAACCTGCGGCGAGCTGAGCCAGGGGGTCGTGTCGGCGCAGGTATGCCAGAGCGATCACCGCACGCTCGGACGGCCGGAGTTTGCAGCGCCGGTCACCCTCACGGGTGACGATCAGCATCGTCACCCACTCCACGAGTGGGTGCGGCAGGTCGAGTGCGGCAGGATACGGGACCAACAGGGTTCCTGAGCTGGAGAGTTGAGACCTAGACACCTCTCTCAACGGCACGGGGACCCTGTCCGTTGCTTATGGTCCCGCCGTCACCCGTCCGGGGGCCACTCTGAAAACCCTCATTGAGTCCGCCAAGTCTGCCGCGTAGGCCGAGGCTTCCTCGGCCCTGTTCCAGCCCATCCCGAAGTACATGAGCGGACCGCTTGCACTCTCGATCAGCGGCCCAACCGACCAGGGCGAGGTCTCTTCCTCGTCCTCGGTGATGTCGCACCACCGCTCCAGAAGCGCGGCAACGTAGGCAGCTATGCGTTCAGACGGAGGCTCCACGGCCTCACCGTCGAGATAGCGGTCGTGCAGGACGTTGAAGACCCTGCCGGCGGTCTTGTCATCCGCCGGTCGCTCGCCTTCCCAGACAGCCAGGTCCTAGCTCATGCCCGGAGACTTTCACACCACACTGACACCCATCTGGGCCGGTCATCAGCACCCGCTTCAACCAAAAGAAACGACGTCTTATGCGTCGGCAGTCCAGTAGGCAGACTGCGTCGCGGGCCAGGACTTGGTCAGGCGCATCGGAAGTCCCCCTGCGTCGTCAGATGGCGCAAGGGCTGCTGTTTTCCCAGCTCACAGCCCTCTCCGCGAGGGTGATGCCAGGGGGTTCTCAGGGGGGCGGGAGCCCGGCGAGGGAGTTCTCAGGGGGGGTCCCCAGCGAAAGAAGCTGGAACATCGGGAAACACCAAGAAACACGCATTGGCCCTGGTCACAGCCCCATAAGAAGATCCCACCGCAGCTCAAGCCCGCTTAGACGGCAAGTACTGCAAGTACGCGTCGTCGGACATCACGTACAAGTGAGCCGCCCACGGTGACGGCGGCCGTACGAAGCGTCCCCGCACGACGCTTCGCACGGCCGCTCCGGCACGAACTCAGCCCGGCAGCACGGCCGTTGACCGCATGCCGAGCCACTGCTCGGCGTCCCAGGCCTCGAACCGCTCCACCTCGGTGAACCCCAGCTTCGCCGCCAGGCGCATCGAACGGGCGTTGGCGGACTGGGTGGTGAGCAGCACCGGCTCACCGGGAAAGACGCCGTCGAACCAGTCGAGCGCCGCCGCGCACGCCTCGGCGGCGTACCCGAATCCCCACGCCCTCGGCAGGAACAGGTAGCCCAGATCGGCCTTCCCCGCGGCAGCCGGGCGGCCGTCCCCGGGCGTTCTCCTGAGCAGGATCAGGCCGGTCATCGCCCCGTCGAGTTCGACGACGAAGCTCCCGGGCCACTGCTCGGGCACCTCGGGCGTCTTGCGCTCGAGTTCGTCACGCGGGCGGGGACCGCCGAGGTAGGTGTGCACCTCTGGCGAGGCGAGCAGTTCGATGAACGTCGGGCGGTCCCGCGCCTCTGACGCACGGAGCACGAGCCGTCCGGTTCCGATCGGCTCGGGCGGCCAGTCCGCGAGTCCCAGATCTTCCATCGGCGCACGCTAACAGACGGTCGAACCGACCGGACGAAGCGGCCTACGCCGCGTTCCCCAGCGTGTCGGCGATCAACTCCCGCCGGTGGCGCGTGTATTCGGCGCGCAGGGCGGGACCTGGCCAGTCGGGGGGCAGGAGTTCGGGGGGCAGGACGGGGTCGGCGAGCAAGTGCCGTACGGCGGCGGCGAGTACGGTGAAGCGGTCGGCCGGGTGGCCCGCGGTGGCGGTGATCCGGTCGAGCAGCGCCTCGGCGGTCTTCGCCCAGGTGTCAAGTGGCCAGAGGGTCGCGGCCAGTTGGCGGGCAGGTTCCTCGGGGCGGGTGGTGAAGTGTCGGGCGACCGCGCCGAGTTCGTCCGGTCGGGGTCGTAGGAGATTGGCCGGGCGGAGCCAGACTCCCTCGCGGAGTTCCGCGAGTCGGAGGGCGGTCAACCTGCCGCGCAGGTCGGCGCGTTCGGCGGGTCCGCGGCCGGTCGCGGTGACGACGGTCATCTCCCAGTCGCCGTCCCAGGGACGGGTCTCGGGGTGTACGGCGGCGTCCTGACGGCGCTGGCGTTCCAGCAGTCGGTCGCTGAGCCGGTAGACCGCGTCCGTGGTCCGCAGGTCTCCGGCGGTCACCATCCGGCTGAGCGCGGCCCGCAGCGTGGAGCCGGCGACACCCAGCGGTTCCACCGCGCGCAGCAGATCCCGCACGGGCAGCTCGGGCGGGTGTGTGCCCAGGAGCAGGCTGAGGACGACCGACCGCGCGGACAGTGGGCGCAGATCCACCTCGCCGGGCCCTTCCGACACGTTCATCCGCATGGCCTCGTACTCTACGTGGCGATTCTCGTGTTACATCATTGATGCGACCGTAGAGATGGTGCAACACTTCACTTATGGCCCAGACACTCGCGCACATGCCGCCGCAGCCGCGGAACGCCACGCACGACGTCACCAACCAGCCCCCGCCGCTGACCCCGTACGACGCCTCCGAGGACGCGGCCCTGCTGGAGGGGTTGCGCCGGGAGGGTGCCGGCTGGGCCGAGGACGACGTGCGGCGGCTCGGCCGGGCGGCGGGCAGCGAGGAGGCGCAGGAGTGGGGTGAGCAGGCGAACCGGCACGAGCCGGAGCTGCGCACGCACGACCGCTACGGCAACCGGATCGACGAGGTCGAGTTCCACCCGAGCTGGCACCGGCTGATGGGCGTCGCCGTCGCCGAGGGGCTGGCCGGCGCGCCCTGGGCGGACGAGCGTCCCGGCGCCCATGTGACCCGTACGGCAAGGGGGTTGGTGTGGGGACACACCGATGCCGGGCACGGCTGCCCGACGTCGATGACGTACGCCGCCGTCCCCGCCCTGCGCGCGACGCCCGAACTGGCCGCGGTCTACGAGCCGTTGCTCACCAGCCGGGTGTACGACCCGACCCTGCGCGTCCCGACCGAGAAGCGCGGACTGCTGGCCGGGATGGGGATGACGGAGAAGCAGGGCGGCTCCGACGTCCGGACGAACACCACGGCGGCCACCCCCACCGCCGAACCCGGCGTGTACACCCTGCGCGGGCACAAGTGGTTCACGTCGGCGCCGATGTGCGACGTGTTCCTCGTCCTGGCGCAGGCTCCGGGCGGCCTGTCGTGCTTCCTGGTACCGCGCGTGCTGCCCGACGGCAGTCGCAACACGTTCCGCATCCAGCGGCTGAAGGACAAGCTGGGCAACCGGTCCAACGCGTCCTCGGAGCCCGAGTTCGACGGGACCGTCGCCTGGCTGGTCGGCCCCGAGGGGCGTGGCGTCAAGACCATCATCGAGATGGTCAACTGCACCCGCCTGGACTGCGTGATGATGTCGGCGACGCTGATGCGCAAGACGCTCGTCGAGGCGGGCCACCATGTGCGGTACCGGTCGGCGTTCGGCGCCCGGCTCCTCGAACAGCCCCTGATGCACAACGTGTTGGCCGATCTGGCGCTGGAGTCCGAGGCCGCCACGACGCTCACGCTACGACTGGCGGGCGCGGCCGACCGTGCGGTGCGCGGGGACGGCGCCGAGTCGGCGTTCCGCCGGATCGCCACCGCCGTCGGGAAGTACTGGGTCACCAAGCGTGGTCCGGCCTTCACGGCGGAGGCCCTGGAGTGCCTCGGCGGGAACGGCTACGTCGAGGACTCGGGCATGCCCCGCCACTACCGCGAGGCGCCCCTTCTCTCCATCTGGGAGGGCTCGGGGAACGTCAACGCCCTCGACGTACTACGGGCGTTGACCCGCGACCCCGGCACGGCGGACGCGCTGTTCGCCGAACTCGCCCTGGCGCGGGGCGCGGACGCCCGCGTGGACGCGGCCACGAGCCGGTTGAAGAACGGGTTGCGCGAGGCCACCGAGACGGGAGCCCGGCGTCTCGTCGAACAGATGGCGCTGACCCTCCAGGCCTCCCTCCTGGTACGACACGCCCCGGCCGCGGTCGCCGACGCCTTCTGCGCGACCCGGCTCGGCGGCGACTGGGGGCACGCCTTCGGCACCCTCCCCGACTCCGCCGACCTCGACACGATCCTCGCCCGCGCCCTGCCCGAAGGGGACTGACCCTCGGTCACCTCCCGATTCCGCTTCGTTGTCAGTGGCGTGGTGCAGACTCGCGATCAGTTGGCACCGCGCCTGGGGAGGACAACGTGTTCACGGGGATCGACGAGGTCGACTGGGCCTCACTGCGCCATGCGGACGGCAGTGCCGAGGACGTGCCCGGACTCCTCCGGGGACTGGCCTCCACCGACCCCACCGAGCGGGCGGGCGCCCTCGACGGGATGTACGGCGCGGTGCACCACCAGGGGATCGTGTACGACGCGACGCTCGCCTGCGTTCCGTTTCTGCTCGCGCTCGCCGCCTGCGAAGAGGCCGCGGACCGGGGCGGGTTGGTGGAACTTCTGGTCAGCATCGGCCGGGGACACGCGCCGGAGGAGGCCGCGGAAGCGGGTGACGGGTCCGGGCCGGCGGATGCCGCCGTCCGCGCGGGAGCCGAGCTCTTCGCCACCCTCGTCGGAGACCGGGAATCCGGAGTGCGTCGGGCGGCGGCCGAAGCGCTCGTCCGGTTCCTCGACCAACCCGTGCGCGTGCTGGGCCTGTTGCGGCAGCGGATCACGGTGGAGCGCGACGACCAGGTCCTGCTCGCCCTCACCGAGAGCCTCGGCCTGTTCATACGCCGGCACCCGTCCCACTCCGCCGAGGCGCTGGACACCCTGCTGATGCTCGGCACTCCCCCGTACGACCCCGGTCTACGGCTCGCCGCGCTCGGCCAACTCGCGGGCTGCGCACCCGATCTGCTCCCCGTCGACCTGGTCCCGACCGTCGTCGAGCTGCTCGGGGAGCGGTCCGAGCAGCGCCGGTCGGGCCGTTCGACACCGACCGAGGGCGACCACTCGGACCCGGACTCGCTCGCCGGGCGGTTATGGCGACTGCGGCCCTCGGACGAGGAGGGCGCGCTGCTGCTGCGTACGCTGCACACCGCGCTCGGCGGGCGGGTGGGCGACCGGATCGCCCTGCTGGAAGGGCAGTTGAGCAGTCCGGACGCGGCCGACCGGTGCAACGGGATGTGGATGGCGGCGGGGTTGTTCCGCGAGTGGCGGGCCGACTACACGGTGCCCATCGAGCTGATCGGTGATCAACTGGGCGCTGGGGCAGGTCCGTTGCCCGGCGTGGCGGTGTCGGACCGGTTGCGTGATGCGGCGGTGTCGGTCCTGGGCGATCTCTTCCACCTGGCCGCGCCTGCCGCCGACCACCTCCACGCGCTGGTGACCGCGCGCCCCGACCTGTGGGTGCAGCGCTGGGAGCGTCGGGCGCAGACCCTGGGCGGTCCCCTCAAGTCCCTTGCCCGCAGCGGCGATCCACGGGCGACACCGGTGCTGGCTCAAGTCCTCGCGCAGCCGGTCGTACCCGACGATCTGGGACGCGTGATCGTCCACCTGGGCCGGTCCGCCGCACCGCTCGCCCCGGCGCTACGGCACCGGCTCGGTCAGGTGCCCCTCGACTCCCCCGAGACGTACGACCGTGCCGTACCGCTGCTGTCGGCGCTGACCGCGCTCGCCGATCGGGAGGCGGTACCGGAGGTGTTGCGGCTGATGCGCGGGATGGCGGACGGGGTGCGGCTGAGGCACCGGGTCGTGGAGTCGGCGGTGCGGGCGCTCGATGTGTTCGGGGGTGGCTCTGAGGAGGTCGTACTGGTCCTGCGGGGGCTGTTGGAGTCCGAGTGCGCTGGTGTCGCCGCGGGTGCTCTGTGGTCGGTGGAGGGGGATGCCTCGGCCGTACTGCCTGTGCTGATGCGGGAGTTGACCGGGCGGGACGCGTATCGGCGCCGGGCTGCCGCGGAGGTGCTGGCGCGGCTGGGGTCGTCCGCAGGGGATGCGGTGCCCGGGTTGGCGCGGATGGTCGAGGCGGAGTGCGTGTGGGAACGGGCGGTGGGCGCGGGCGCGTTGTGGCGGGTCACCGGGGAGGCGGAGAGGGTGTTGCCGGTGCTGCGTTCGGCCTGGGTCGAGCGTCCGGGTGTGCGGGGTGTCGTCGCCGCGTGTCTGGTCGACATGGGGGCGGCCGGGGCGCCGCTGCACGACCTGGTGGAGGCCGAACTGGCCGCTCCGCGACGGCATTTGGTGCGGTCGGGCGGGCATGGCGGCCAGGACGTCCTGGAGGACGAGCGGCTGCTGGCGGTGTGCCGGGAGGTGAGCGCGGGATGAGGTCGGCCGGGTCTGTGGGACGGACACGACGAGGGCCCCCGGCATGCGCGATCCGCAGGTCAGGGGCGCTCGATGCCAAGCCGGGCGTTCAACCCGTCTTGCGGCCCCACAGCGGGCCGAAGCGGGCCCACTCCTCGTCCCACTGGTCCATGCGTCGGCGTTCCAGACGGCCGCGCAGGGCGCGGGCGCCGACGAAGGGGACGGCCGCCGCACCCATTCCCAGGAGGGTGCCGATCAGCACGGCCCGCAGCTGGGCCTGTGAGGCGGTGGCGGGCTTGGTGACCAGGTGACCCTGCGGGTCGGTCCAGACGGTCACCGGAGTGCCGATCCCGCTGCCGGAGGGAACCCGTATCTGGCCGGTGTGCGAGGAGCCGTCCGCCGCCGCCCAGCGGACCTTCGCCCAGACCGGTTCGCCGCTGGTCCTGCTGGAGTTCGCCGGGGCGGGGCCGGGCGCGTCCTGGGTCACCAGGGCCACCACGGGTTTCCAGTCGACGCGTTCCTGGGCCAGCTCGTGTTCGACGGACTGCGCCGCCGTCAGACCGGCGAGCACACCGGCCAGGACGGTGATCAGCCAGGCGCCGAGCACGATCCACGACTCCACCGCATCGGCACGGCGCTTGAGCGGATTCCGCCGCCACCGCCACAGCCACACCTTCGGACCTCGGAACGCCATCGAAGGCATCCTCCTCATGAACGCACTGACATGCCGAACCGCCCTCCCATACGGGAGACGTCTCCTCGATGCTCACGACGAATACCCCGACTCGACGTTCCCATGGCTGCCCGGGCTTCCGCAGGCACTTCGCGAGAGGCACCCGCAGATCCGCCTCCACCGCCCGGTATATCCGCCCTGACCTGCGATGATGCCGGTTCCAGGGGTGACTGTCAGTGGTGGGGTGCAGACTGGGCGGTGATGGGGGCAAAGTCGCCAAAAACCCAGCGGAGGTGATCGGCATGACTGAGGTTCTGCTCGCGGTGGGCACGCGAAAAGGCCTGTTCATCGGGCGCAGGCGGGGTGGTGTCTGGGAGTTCGACGAGAGTCCGTACTTCAACGCGCAGGCGCTGTATTCGGTCGCCGTAGACACCCGCGGCCCCACACCGAGACTGCTGGCCGGTGGTGACAGCGCTCACTGGGGTCCGTCCGTGTTCCACTCCGACGACCTGGGCCGCACCTGGGCCGAGCCGGTGCAACCGGCGGTCAAGTTCCCGAAGGACACGGGCGCTTCGCTGGAGCGGGTGTGGCAGCTGCACCCGGCGGCGGCCGAACCTGACGTGGTGTACGCGGGCACGGAGCCGGCCGCGCTGTTCCGCTCCGAGGACCGCGGCGAGAGCTTCGAACTCGTCCGCCCTCTCTGGGAGCACCCGACGCGTTCGCGGTGGGTGCCGGGCGGCGGCGGAGAAGGCCTGCACACGGTCCTCACCGACGAGCGCGATCCGCGCGCCGTCACGGTCGCCGTCTCGACGGCCGGGGTGTTCCGTACGGGCGACGGCGGCGAGAGCTGGGAGCCGTCCAACTCCGGTGTCTCCGCGGTGTTCCTGCCGGATCCGAACCCGGAGTTCGGGCAGTGCGTGCACAAGGTCGCGCAGGACGCGGCGAACCCGGACCGGCTGTATCTCCAGAACCACTGGGGCGTGTACCGCAGCGACGACGCGGGCGCGCACTGGACGGACATCGGCGCGGGCCTGCCGTCCACGTTCGGCTTCGCGGCGGCGGCCCACCCCCATCGCGGCGACACGGCCTATGTGTTCCCGATCAACGCCGACGCGGACCGCGTGCCCGCCGAGCACCGGTGCCGGGTCTTCCGTACGGCGGACGCGGGCCGGAGCTGGGAGCCGCTGTCGGCGGGACTGCCGACCGAGGACCACTACGGCACGGTGTTGCGCGACGCGATGTGCACGGACGGCGCGGACCCGGCGGGCGTGTACTTCGGGAATCGCAACGGCGAGGTGTTCGCGTCGGACGACGACGGGGACAGCTGGCGGCAGTTGGCGTCGCATCTCCCCGATGTGCTGTGCGTGCGCGCGGCGGTCGTCGGGTGAGGGAGCGAACTCCGTTGCGGCGAGGCTTCGTTCACACGCGCCCACGGTTCGGTCGTTCTCGGTCGGGCTGCGAGCACCGGTTGATCGCCGGGCCCTGTACGGCAGTAGGGTGACGCCCGTGGCACCACGACCGTTGCATGAGATCGTCGAACCGGGCTGGGCGAAAGCCCTGGAACCCGTGGCCGGACGCGTCGCCGGGATGGGGGACTTCCTGCGCGCGGAGATCGCCGCGGGGCGCACCTATCTACCGGCAGGACCGAATGTCCTCCGCGCCTTCCAGCAGCCCTTCGACGACGTCCGCGTCCTGATCGTCGGACAGGACCCGTATCCGACCCCGGGGCACGCGGTGGGGCTGTCCTTCTCGGTGGCCCCCGAGGTACGTCCGCTGCCGCCGAGCCTGCTCAACATCTACCGGGAGCTGAACACGGACCTGGGGCTGCCCCAGCCGTCCAACGGCGATCTGACCCCATGGAGCCAGCAGGGGGTGCTGCTGCTCAACAGGGCGCTCACCACGGCCCCGCGCAGTCCGGCCGCCCATCGCGGCAAGGGCTGGGAAGAGGTCACCGAGCAGGCGATACGGGCGCTGGCCGCACGCGGCAAGCCGCTGGTGTCGATCCTGTGGGGGCGCGACGCCCGCAACCTCCGGCCCCTCCTCGGCGACCTGCCCTCGGTGGAGTCCTCCCACCCGTCCCCGATGTCGGCCGACCGCGGCTTCTTCGGCTCCCGCCCCTTCAGCCGCGCCAACGACCTGCTGGTCCGGCAGGGAGGACAACCGGTGGACTGGCGTCTGCCGTGACGGTTCCGGGGTTCCTCGCCGTGGACTCCGGAGGCTCCGGGCTCCGTGTCGTCGTGGGCGAGGTCGGTGGTGGCCGGAGATCCGGCCCGCTCTCCTCCGGGGAACCCGTTCGGACCGGTGCCCGCGGGATCGATGCCGGGCATTTCATGGAGCAACTGGTGCCCGTGGTGCGGGCGTTGGCCGAAAAGGCCGCAGTGGGCGAGTTGGGTACGGCGGTGATCGGGGCCGCTGGGCTCGCCACCCCGGCGGACTCGAAGCCGCCCCAAGGCATGATCGGTACGGTGGCACCGGGACGATCAGAGGGGGACGCGACCGTGGGCGAGCAGACGGAGATCACGACGGCGAAACAGGCCGCGGACCACGAGCT